>NZ_FR893459.1:146044-147941 GCF_000435435.1 Alistipes sp. CAG:29
CTGCTGATCGGCGACAAGGTCTTCGACCACGAAGGACGTTTCGCATACTCGTACGACCTGGCCGCCGAGTGGAAAAAGGCCACGCGGCTGCCTTTTGCGTTCGCCGTCTGGGTCGCCCGCAGAGGTACCGACCCCGACTTCACGGAGGGGTTGCAGCATGCGCTGACTTTCGGTATCGAACACACCTACGAGGCCATTCTCGAACATGGTTTCGACAACAAACCGTACGATGCGTATGCCTACCTTACGCAGAATATCGACTATATTTTCGACAATCAGAAGCATAAAGCGCTGCAAAAGTTCTGGGACTCGGGTATCAAGGTAACCCCGAGGGCCAATCCCGGCTGAAGAGCTTAGCGGATAGGGAATCCGCCTCTCTGCCGGACGGGATTTACGAACTATAAGAAGGAGAGCGTTTTATGATTACAATTTACCTCAAGCAGTACAACAAGATTATCCGGAATGCCGGCACGAAGCTCTTCGACGAGCTGGGTTACGACGACATTCTGTGGATCGATATGCTCCTGCCGACCATCAAGGAACAGAAGGCCGTCGAGAATTTCATGGAGATCAGCCTCCAGACCAAACAGCAGGTCGAGGAGATCGAGTCCACGTCGAAATACTCGGAGAACGAGAATGCCATCATCTCCAACTCCAATTTCTTCGTGCCGACGGGCGATACGTTCATCGTCGAACCCGTGTCGTTCATCATCTCCAACGAGGGCGTGCTGGTTTCGGTGCGCAGCGCCGAGTTCCGCACCTTCCGCGAAACGGAAAAACGCCTTCAGATGAACTACCGCAGCTATTCGACGGGCTACCACCTTTTTATTTCGCTGCTCGAGGTGCGCATCGATTTCGATGCCGACCTCGTGGAGCTGATCGCCAAACAGGTCGCGGCGCTCTCGAAGGACATCAACTCCGAGGACTCGATCGACAAGGCCGTCCTGCACCGCATCAGCGCCCTGCAGGAGAGCACGATGTCGCTGCGCGAGAATATCTTCGACCGCCAGCGCGTGTTGTCGGGTATCCTGCGTTCCGAGCGCTTCCCGAACGATATCTACCCCCGCCTGCAGCTGATGATCAAGGACGTCAACTCGCTGATCAACCATGCCGATTTCAGCTTCCAGCGACTGGACTATATTCAGGATGCCGCACTGGGTCTTATCAACATCGAGCAGAACGAGATCGTCAAGATTTTCTCCGTGGCCGCGGTGATCTTCATGCCCGCGACGCTCATCGCGTCGATCTATGGCATGAACTTCAAATTCATGCCCGAGCTGGACTGGACGCTGACGCTCGGCAACGGCTGGAACATTCCTCTGGGCTATATCTTTGCCATCGGCCTGATGATCTTCTGCTCGGCGCTGACCATCTGGTATTTCAAATACAAAAAGTGGCTGTAATACAACTGGCCGAATCGATGTTCTGCAGCTGACAGCCCTCCCCCGCCATGCGGAGCGTCCTCCATGCGCGGCCCGTGTCCTGCGGCTGTTTGCGACACGGCACGCCGTTCCGTATGCGGAATCTCCGCACCCCGCGGATTTGCGGATTTATCCCGCCCTTGTCGGGGGCGGGATTTTTGGTGTCCGGCCGGAGCGCTGTCTCCGTAATCGGTGCGGCCGCTTTCCCGGCGGCTTCATGCGGTAGCGCTTCCGGCGTTCCGTGCCTGGTATTCCATCCCGGCATCCGGCCTTTCCCCTCGGCTCCGGCTCCGTTTTCCATTTCCGGGGTTCCCGCACTTCGCGTCCTTTCGCCCTTTCCGCTTTCCGCTTCGTGCGTCCGCTTTCCTGTTCTCCCCGGTTCTCCCCGTTCCATGCTTTCCCGTTGGGGTTTTTCTCTTCTTTCTTAAGAAAGAAAGAGAATGTAGCTGATGTGCACCCCAAAGTTTGGACTGATT
>NZ_FR893460.1:0-9199 GCF_000435435.1 Alistipes sp. CAG:29
CTTCGTCCCAATTTTAACGGGACACTAATGTTTATTTATATATGATCAAAAATCGAATTCTCCCTTGTCGCGCCATACGACGTTTATCCTCTTTTCCAGCCACGGCAACTGGACAAGCCGGTACGACCACGGCAGGAAGTCGAGCAGCATATCGTAAGAGCGCCCTTCCACATACAGCACCCATTTGTCCTCCCGTTGTTCCAGTCTGCCCGGACGCTCTATGAAGTTGAGCTGAAATCCTTTTGCCGAAATATTTTTAAACTTCTCACAGTTATTCTTGATTCCGATAATCATTGACTCGATGGTCATTATCTCATAGTCGGCCAGCTTCAATGTCTTGGGTAACGGTACCTGAAAAGGACAACCTGTCAGGATGCGGTTGAACGCAAGCTCCTGCTCCTTGTATTCCTGTGGCTCGTCCGTCACCAACCGTTGCAGGATGAATATCGCCTTGACACGTGCCTCGGTATCTTTCAAATCGCTCCCGTCTTCCGTCAGCAGGCTGAGCATATTGAACAGACGGGGGAGCCATATTATCAGAAGGCAAAGCCCGGCATTCGGAACTTCGATGTACTGCGGCTGTACCGCGTCCTCCAATGATTGCTCGCTGTCGGCAATGTGCAGCCGTGTTTCCACTTCTTTAATGATATTATCCAATGCAAGTTGCCGTTCAGCAGTATTATGGTCTGCCCCGGATGGCCGTTTTCCGGATTCGGGATCGCCTGTCCCGGTAATTTTATTCTTCATATCGCCTTGTGTGTATTGATTATTTGTTGGTAAAATTCTGTCGGATTCCCTATGTTCAGAGTGGTTACTATCTGTTATTCCTGCCTGTTCCTGCACAAGTGCCGGTATTCCACCTTTCCATGCAAGTGGAGCCAGTGTGGAAATATACTTTCTGACAATGATCCGGTTATCTGCATAAGATACCTGTTCGTCCGGATAACCGGCAATAAACCGGATCAATCCTTCCGACAGTACGGATTCCGGAACTTCATATTTATCCGAAACGGCTTCTGTGATTCGGAGCAATGTCCCGCCCAAAGAGAACGATACACCCCCGATCATCTCCAGCCATTCCTCCTTGTCGAGCCAACCGCTCCATTGCCGGAACGGAATGTTTTTCCCGGTTGCACCGTCAGTTGAATAACGGACAAGCGACCACAGCTGCTTCGGCTGCCAACGGGCATAGTGCCGCAACACCTGCGACTTTGCCGTGTCGCTGACAGACGGGGAGATGAGCCAGGCCGCCCAATCATCGAATGTTTCTTCATCGGGATTATCTTCCCGGTTCGTTACTGAAGACATGCCGGTTTCTGTGAAAGCACCGGTTTCGGCATCACCGGTTGTTATCGGGGAACCCGATGCGACCGTATTGATAACTTGCCTTTCAGCCGTTCTCCATTGCCCCTGGCCGGCAGCCGTATATTCCTTGCTTCCGGTAAGGACATAGTGCCAATGAGAAAGAAACTGCCGGATAATTTCCTCCGTATCCATATCACCAATACGCTGCCCCGTAGCCACCAGAAGCAGCAGGGCTTTTGTTATGGAATTGTCCCGTTCCGCGCTGCTGCCCGTAAACAGATTCGTCCCTATGGGTGTGTGTGCCACAATCCTAATGACCAGCATCAAGGTTCCCGAAAGGGTATTATCCGTGTACCGGATAAAGTCCGAAAACAGTTCTCTGTCGGTGATCTCCGCCCATAGGGTAACTGTATTTTCTTCCGATGTGACAGTCGCTTTCACTAAACGCATCGCATTTTCCGGATTCTCATTCATATAACGGCGGAACACATCCCGTTTCTGTGCGGAAGAAAATGCTCTGTTCCGCAGCCATTCGGTAATTCCGGAAATGTCATCCAAATGCTGTTCAAATGCCGTTCGGACTTCGTTCAAGTCCATATCGTTTGTTTGTATTGGCAAATCTTTCTCTGCTGTTGCACTGCAAGCCGTTGTTACATCTTCCGGATTGTCGGTAGTAATTTCAGAAATTACCTTTTCTGACGCTGTTCCGGAAATATTCCGTTCCCCGTATGTCGGTTCCGATATGCAAGTATTCAGTTTTTTCGAACGTATATATTCCCGTATCCGAATCAGCAAAGCCGTTCCGGCAAATAATGAAGTCTGTGACGACTGTCTGATAAACAGCTCGACGACAACTTTAACCTTGTCGTTGCCTGCTATAGCGGAAAGTAACCGTATGGCAAACTCTACATTGTTAGCCGCCGCTACGGTAACGGAATCATTATTCCCGTAGGAAAGTGACACAAACAATGCCTGCCACAGTTCCTTTGCCGGACGGGAGACAAGTCCCGCAACCTTCCCGATATTCTCCACAAGCAAACCTGCGAACTGCATTGCGGAAGTTGCCGCATTCTGGCCGCCTGTCCCGAATGCGTATCCGGCTAACCGCATTGCGATATGCCGAAGCACGATGTCATCAAGCAAGCCGATAACCTTTTCCAGCAACTTTTCCGACTGCAAAGCGAGAACCAGTTCGCTTTCCTTGCCATGATACATATCGAACCATTGCAGGACAAGCATCCTTTGGACTTCTTCGGGAATATCTCCTTTCGACAAAACGGTGTGCAAAACAGAGAGCCGTCGCGTATCGGTGTTTTTTTCATTCTTCATCAACAGGGGTGTTCCCTTTGCAACCGCACAGACAAACTCCCGCAGCGATGCCGGAATATCAATGCCGTCTGCTGCTACCGCACCGGATGAAGCTGCCGCAAATGCAACCGTCCTTCCCGTGATTTCCTGGTGTAACAGTCCTGCAATCCGTACAACCTGCATTGGAATGGATTCCGATGTATGGAACATTCCGGCACCTATGCCCTCCAATACCGCAATATGCAATGCCTCTGTCAACCGGGCACTGTCCGTACCTTTCAGCCAGGAGACGGACGTGGAAGCCCCGTAGAGTACTTGGGACACGGCAGAAACCGCCTCCGACAGTTGCAGCGAGACATGCCCGTTGAGTAGCAGCACGGACGGTTCGTCCATTAAATCCGCCAACAGCGATATATATCGTCGTTTAGGTTGTGCTTCCAGCCACCGTACCAACAGTTCCGGTTCCTCTTTGACAAGCCGTCTGAGAAATGTCCTCTTGGCACTTTCGGGCAGTTCCGTATTCTCCAGCCACTCCCCGAAAGAGGCGATATGCTTCCTTAGGACGGCCGATGCGGCTGAATACGGGGATATTTCATCTTCTTTCTCACCTGCGGATTGGCGGTCTGCATTTTCGTCCTTTCCCTGTCTTGTCTTAATCAGCGACAGTTGCAGCAGCATATGGTAGAGTTCCCATGCGTAACTGTCCCCGGTAACGGGCGAGCCGTCGGCGTTCAGCCGCTGGTTGTGGTAGATGATGTCCAGCACCGTCAGGTAGTAGTCTGTTCCGAATACTTCCAGCAGGAACTGCACCGTCAGTTCCGCTTTGGAAAGATAGGTGTGGTAGTCCCTTTTCCGGATGAATGACAGCAGCCGCCGGTTCAGGTGAAGCCGGAAATGCCGTTTGTCGCCGAACATCGGCACACCGTTGAACGGGTAGTATTCCAACAACCAGCCGTAGAGCCTGTACCAGTATTCCGGTACGTCGATCTCCGCATGGTTTTCCGTCTCGGCCGCCATGATACGCCTGACAGCGGGATTTTCAAGAAGTTCCGCCATTGCTTCCGTGCTGCATGTCTCCTTTGTCTCATGGATGAGGCGGATGACGGATTGCGGGGCTCTTTCCACCGCCATCGACAGATACCGCTGCTTCTCGTATTGACCGAGTGTCGGGGACAGGAGCCATACGCCAAGCGGCAGGATCTCCGCCAGACGTTCCCTATCCGTTTGCAGGTACAGCCGTTCCATGATATAGGGCTTGGAGGCAATCACGAACAACAGCCTCTGCGCATGATCCTTATCCCTGAAATACCGCAGTTCCTCATGCAGGTCGAAATCCCGCACATCCCATTCGGGCATGCAGAAGCCGTATTCCAGATAATGCAGTAGATTTTCGAACCGTTTTTCACGGGAATATAGACGGGATTTGTCCGTTTCGAGAGATGTCCTGTTGTCCGCACCGTCCGGGAATGAAGGCTGCAAGACTTTCGTCTCTTTAATCTGCCGCAGGAACTCCCGTTCCAGTGCCTCGCGCAACCGCACGGGGAAGCTGCCGTAGAACTCCTCCTGCGGTATGCCGCCCAAATCCAAGTCCAGACGGCCTATCTCCATATAAATATCTTTCTTGTCGTACCGATAGAAGAACTCTTCCAATACATCGGTGACACAACGCTGACAAAAGCCGTCCCAGTCCGCATAAAGTTCCCTGGCGAACAGCTCGTCCGTCATCCTGAACCGGAACGATATGTTGTCAATCAGGGTCATACGCTGTCCTCCTTATGTGCTGTTCCGTCTTCCTGGTCTTTTCCCTCTCCTTTGTGTCCCGGGATGAAATCCATCGAGAGGGCATCCGTCATCTTCTTCAGGTATCTGGCACGGATGTCCGCCGGGGCATTCTCCCTTATGCTCTCTCGCCACCTCTTATATCCGTCCTCGAAATACTGCATCTGCAAGGCGCCGAGCCAGCAGGTCTCCATTTTCAGGTGTGCCGGAATTACCGAACGTGCCAACCGCGTGCACTCTTCGCGGAACCGTGGGGAATGTGTCCTTGCCGTCCAGCCCGTAAACGCCAGCAGCACCGTGAACGGCTCTGCCGGAGTGAACAGGCTCTTTTCCACCACATACACCGCCTCGCACTGCCTGTTCAGCTCACGCAGGTAGCGGCACAGCGTGTTCGCCCATTCGGTGAGTTGCTCCCTGCTGTCCGACCGGCCGAGGTTCATGCGTTTCTCCTCCTCCCTGCCACGGAAGACCAGCAGCCATTCGCTGTTGCCCAGTCCCACGAGATTGTAGTTGCCCAATGCGATTCCCTCACGGAACAGCGAGCCGTTTATCCAGTTCGAGTTGAATATCGGCAGGTTGCGCCTCAGGTTCTCGTCCCGTTTCAGTTTCTCCCCTTTCGTCTGAGGTGGATTGTCCTCCTTTATGGCTTCCACCGATTCGGAAATGAACACGTCATCGTTTATCATCTGCGAGCTCATCAGTCCGCGCAGCCGTTCCCCTTTCTCCCCGTCGCCCATCAGTATCAGATTATGTCCCGGAAGGATATTGCCCACGGTCGTTTCTTCGTCGATGTCGAAATCCAGCAGCAGGGAGAGGTACTTCTTCACGACCGGGACGTTTTCGCCGCCGAATGTTCCCGTCAGGTCGAATGAGCGGGCACGGTCGCGTATCAGGACGGGAAGGGCTTTCAGAAAACGCATCCTGCGGCGCAGGCGGTCGTCCGCCGTCTGCCCGTAGCAGTAGAATTCCGTCAGCCACTCCGGGGCGCTGTCCACTCCGTACAGATTGTCGAGGAAATCCATGTAAAGGTTCCGTAATTCCTCGATGCGGCGGTACCTGTCGTTGGGCTTGGACAGGCCAAGTACTTTCTCCGGCAGGGTTTCCATACGGGAGGGAGTACTGTCCGCATCGTCTATTGAAAGCAGCCTTTTCAGTCCGTTCAGTTCGTTCAGTCCGCGCTGCATCAGCAGGTCGAAAAGTTTCAGGTAGCTGCCGAAATTACGCGCCTCCGCCTTCTGTCCGGCTGGGGTGTCGCGCATGAAATCCCCTTCGGACGTGCCGTAGCACGACGGCAGGTCGCCTGCCAGCGGGCTGTGGCCGTACACGTCACGATAGGTGGATTTGTATGGGGTTCCTTGCTTTTCCCCTGCTTCACGGCGTTTGCCGTCTCCGGTCATTTCGGTGCCGGGCCCCTCCATTTTCTGCATAATCTGGCGCATACGGAACGTGCCGCGCATGAAATATACAGCCTGCATCCGTTCCAGAAAGCCTTTGATGTCCGTGCCCGCCTTTTCCCGCCCCATCCTTACGGTTACGTCCCCGAAGTCTTCGGGTATGTGGAGCGAATAGCCTTCCCTGAAGTCTGTTACGGGATGCCCGATCCTGTCCTTCAGGTAGAGGGTCTTGAACGATACGATGCCCGGTATGCCCTTGAGCTTCCAGTACAGTTCGTTTTCGGTGTCCTTCTGTCCGGGAATCTCCGCCCGGATGTCCTTCACGGGCCCGTCGTACCATTCGTCCTCCCTCACGGGCTGCAGGCTGTCGGATGTGGAGCGCATGATTTCCACGGAGCCGGAAAGGTACTGCATCACCGTCCGGTACACCTGCACGAGTATCTCCGTGGCATCCTGACCGGTCTCTATTTCAAGGTCGGCATGCAGGAAAAGTTCCACGGGCTGTTCCCTCCTTATCTCCCCGAACTGCTCGCAAAGGTTGCGGTGACGGTTCAGGAAACCGCGTACCTTGTCCTCCACGGTACGGTCGTTCCGGAAGAACGGGGAGAGGCGCAGGCTGACATCATACCATCCATGCCTGTCAGGTATGACCTTTACATTCTCCACCATCGGGAAACGGGTCAGTATCGCCCGGCGGTAGTCCTCTGCCGTGACCGGCGCAGAAGGATACACCACTCCTGCGGGAAAGAGGCCGTACCTTTCTCCCATCCATGTGCCGTCTCTACCGGCAAGGTAATCCTCTGGCGCGAAGTTCAGCTTGTAGTCGATTTCCGTTAGGGCGTAGTTCGCCGCATCGGCGATGGTCACGCCTGGATCGCCCGAGTTATAGTCCGTCCACACTTCTCCTGAGAGGCGTTGCAGTTCGGTAAGTGTCTGCCGTTGCAGTTCCGTGTAGAGTTCCTCCCCTTCGGGCGGACGGGTGATGTATAGTTGTCTTTTATCCATAGGCGCGGTCTCCTATAATTCCCAGAGGGTTTCGATACGGCAGTAGATGGCCTCCGCACCGCTCTCTGTCCACCGGCTTCTTATCTGGAGACGGATTTTCCCGCCCGTGCGTTGCCAGCGTATCCTGACACGGCCAGACCAGCCCCACCAGTGTTTCCGGGAAGAACGGACACGCCGTTTCCGGCCTTGTGAATGCGAGGCGACGGCTTCACATGCGGAGTACGTGCGGCTATGCCTGTTCAGGTAACAGACGGACAGGCGGTACATCCTGCATCTGTCAGCCGGTTGTCCTGCCGCATCTTCCACGGGCAGGTCGTGCCACAACCCGTCGGCTTTTATCTTCAGGATGCCGGAGCCGGGACTCTCTTCCTCCCCGTCTTTCCCCGAGAGGTATCCGGCCGCTTTCAGCGTGCCCTCCACGGTGACGTTACGGTCGCGGTCTATCGTCAGCACCGTTTTGCCTTTGTCATCCTGTATTCTCAGGCCGTTTTCGCCGTCGAGAGCAATCCGCCACAACGGTTCCGATCCGCCCTGGTCGGGGTCGTCGGTAAAGACGGTGGCTGCCACGCCGCTCTTGCCCGCGGGAAACAGGCGCACGCCGTCGGAGGCTGTGGCTGTCACCTTCCCGTCCTCGTGTATGTTGGTTACGGAGTCTATCAGTTCGGCGAACTGGTCTTCCGTGGGGCTGTCTCCCCGCTGGAAGTACGATTTCAATGTTTTCCTGTCCCTGTATCTGCTGTCCATCGTATCTTGTTTTTAATAGTCCTATCTTATCACGAACCCAGTCCCGATTCCCGCTTCGCCCACGCCGGAACGGCCATTGACCAGTTTCACGTCGAGTTCCTCCACATAGAGCACCCCGCAGTCGCCCGCGGCGGAAAGCATCAGGTCGTCCCTGCCGCCTTCTCCGGTTATGCGATACGTCCTGTCTCCTGTGGTGATATCCAGCGAGATGAAATCGCCGATGCACTCGTCGTTGACGATGCGGGACAGAAGCGCGTCGCATGAATACCGCACACCCAGATCCGGCAGCCTGCCGTCCATATACCACGCCATGAAGAATACGCGGATACGCCTTTCCGTGCGCCGTTTCACGCTGCCGGGGTCGCATGTGTCCGGTTTTAGTACCGCCTTGAAACTTATTTTCAGCGGCTCGTACACGGGGTTGAACGCATGTATCGCCGCGAACGGCGGGGGGTATTTTCCGAAGAACCCGCCTCTTCTTCGTTTCCGAATGAACCGCTCTATTTCCGACAGTTTCCATCCAGGCAGGGACGGGTATTTCCGCTTCTCAGGTTTGGGGAATACCACGACATGTACGCCGCCGTCCTCTCCCGCATCCGGGATGCAGCATGCCTTTTCTATTTCGGGGAAGCGTTCCAGTATCATTTCCTCGTAGTTGCCGCCACATACGGCGCGGTTGCGTGAGGAGATGCGGATGCGCTGCCTGACACCCGTGTCCGCTTCCGTCTCGGCAGGCTTGCCTCCGCTGCCCGGCATGGGCTGGGTCACGGTGAGGATGCGGCTGTCCGCCATTGCCGGAGCCTGTATCGTCCCGGCAGGCAGGGCGTTGCCGTCGCCGTCTTCAGCCGTTACCCGGAAGCAGTTCAGATAGATGCCGTTCACAATCGTGCTTTCCGGAACTTTTCCGTCCTTGAAAGCGAACCGCAGCCACAGCCCGTTCCCTTTCTCCTTTCCCGAAGCACTTACCTCAATGAAGCCGCTGCGGGTCAAACCGTCCGTTTCCTCGCACAGCACCTCCTCCTCCGGCACTCTTTTCCAGATGCCGTTTCCCATGTACCTGCCGATGGTCAAGGCGCAACCGGACTGTTCCCTGACCGGTTTCCAGTCCTGCACGGCATAGCGCAGGTCGAGATAGAGCCGTACACGGTTCGTGTCGCCCATGTCATCCAGTCCCACCAGCAGGGAGGGATATTCCATTTCGGGCTGGAATGTCGGAGCCGGTTCATAAGAGGACAAGCATTGCTCATAACCGTTTATTCCCGTGAAACGGTACAGGCAGCCGTCGCCCGGCCAAATCGTTTCCTCGGACTTGTAGCCGAAAGTCACGTCGCTAAGCATCGGTACTTGCGGCTGTTCGGGTACGGGTTTCCAATTCTTCTTTTTCTCCCGTCCGTTGTGCATCATCACTTCGGAGAACAGGCGGTAGTAGGCGTTCATGCCGAAGCCCATATCGGGAGCGTCCAGTGTCAGGCGGTAGAAGCCGTTGCTGTCACGGCGGTAGGGCGTCAGGCTGTTGGCCTCCGTGTTCCCCCTCAGCGTAAGCTCAAAGGAGGCTTCCTCGGAGAGCTTGCCTTCTTTGTCCTTGTGGAAAAGCGGTTGCGGAGAGCCGGAGCATTCGTACCAGTGGCTGTTCTCCTGCCACTGGCAGCGCACGAGAAAGCTCT
>NZ_FR893461.1:0-722 GCF_000435435.1 Alistipes sp. CAG:29
CGCCCGGCCTACTCGGTGCTGGACAAGACCCGCTTCAAGGAGACCTTCCAAATGGATATCCCGCACTGGAGGGAGGCCTTGATCTACTGCATGAAACGACTTCAACGACAATAGATATGGCGAAAATAACTTTTGGCTATGTCAGTAAGGCAAACCCCTTCATCGACCGGAAGGCATGGAGCGGCACAATTTTCAAGATCCGGGAGTCGATCGAACAGGCCGGATATACGGTGCGATGGATCCCCTATACCACCCCGTTTTTTTCCAAGTTTATCCTGGGACTGTACCATTTGTATGCAAAACTTACGGGAAAGAATATCGTCTACTCCCACATCCCGCTGATTGCCCGGATGGAAGCGCACAGCATCGATAAAAAACTGATTGCAGGATGCGACATGCTGTTTTTCAGCGGAGGCTCCCAGGTGCTGTCCCGGATCGAAACGGATAAACCGGTATTCTACCTCAGCGATGCCACCTTTGAACTGATGGTCGACTATTATTGGCCGAACCTCGCCGCATGCAGCGTCAGATATGGAAACTCCATCGAACAGCGGGCTTTGGATAAGGCTTCGGTAATTATTCATTCTTCTGAATGGGCGAGTAACTCGGCCCGGGATTATTACCACATTCCGGCGTCTAAACTGAATGTGATAGAGTTTGGTGCCAATATCGATGAAAATAAGATACAAACTCCTGTTAAACAGGAGTTTGCAGGGGGGGGG
>NZ_FR893462.1:0-12213 GCF_000435435.1 Alistipes sp. CAG:29
TGACGCTCTACTGTAAGTTATTGGTTTTCTGTCTACTGTGTTGCTTTTCCTGCTATCCTCTTTGTACTTTTCGTTTGTCTGCCCATACTCCCACTGTTCTCTGGTACAGTAACATGGCAGACCAAGTTCCTGAAGATAACCACAAGCCGTCGAAATGACTGATTCACTCCCACCCATATAAACTCCGTCAATCCGTTTCTCCCGAATGAGTTGTTTCATAGCCTCTGTATTTGTGGAATCTACGTCATAGCACTCATCTGCAATTTCAAATATTCCAGCATTATGGTTATTCCCAGTAGCGATCAGTATAATTCCTTGCTCTTGGGCGAAATCCTGAATCGCTTTTTTCCATAGACTGCCGCCGAGCAGCAACAATCGTTTATTTGCCAGATTTTTCTTCATATATTTCTATTTTGATTTGTTTCATCGCTTGTTCACATGCCTCGATTGCCGCAGCAGCATCTCCCCTTTGAGCAATTACACATCCCATACGGTCGATACTACTATGAATATCTGTGACAAGATCTCCGATTTTTTTTGTACAGATGATATCGCATATACCCGCAATTTTTCGTGCAGCATTTATACCTTCAATAGAATAAATTTTCCCTGGACAAACTTGAAAATAACGAATGGCACTACCCTGTTCGAATTTGGGTTCAATATCGGGATACAATCCTAAGGAAATGTCAATAGTTGCCTTTACCATATCTATTCCCGTTGAAAGAGGTACAAGATGCGTCGTGATACAGTCCCCTCCCATTCGAGCTCCTAACTCGACCATCTTCGGCCCCTGAGCGGTAACAATCATTTCAACGTGAGCAGGTCCCATATTGATTCCGACACTTCGAATTGCTTTGACCGCTAAATCCTTGATAGTATCAATTGTTGTTTTGGATAATCGGGATGGTTGACTATGCCCCATTTCGACAAAATAGGGAGCTCCCGTAGTCAACTTGTCTGTAACAGCAAGAATATGAGGTATTCCGTCAACAGTCATCACCTCTACACTTACCTCCGGCCCCTGCATATACTCTTCAATGATTACGGTACCATGGCGGGATTGTTCCCGGCTGTATCGGTATGCTCTTGACAATTCTTCAACCGCATGAACCAATATGACTCCTCGACTACCGGCATTATCCGTAGGTTTGATAATGCATGGAAAACTTAACTCCGAAATAATGGATTTTAATACTGATTCATTTTCAACTATATGATACCAAGGTGAAGCTACGCCGTCAGCTTTGAAAGCTCGAATCATTTCACCTTTGTCAGTACAACGTAAAGCTGTTTGTACAGAAATGCCGGGTAGGCCAAATTTTTCGGCTACTGCCGCCAACGATCGCATTGGCATATCTGTTGCTAGAGTCATAATTCCATCAGGATGGAATGTTTCTGCAACTTGACAAATCGCCTCTATATCAATAGTACTAGCAGGGAAAAACTCGTCTGCAAAAAGAATCCCAATAGCTTGCGGATTATAATCGGCAACTGCAACATAATGCCCCATTTCTTTGGCTTTCAGAATTGCAGGGAGTTGCAAAGTGGATGCACCAAGAATTAATAGACGGCTCATTTTATTCAGCCTTTTTATCTTTTACAAAAACATTTTCTCGTTTTAACACCGAATATGCCGTGTGAAATAAGATTTTCAAATCGAAAAGGAGAGATACATGATCGGTATAATAACAATCCTGCAGAAATTTTTCCTCTTGACCAACAGAATTACGAAAATAGGCCTGGCTATATCCTGTAATACCGGGTCGTACGGTTAGGCGTTTGCGCCGAACGTCATCGTATTCGGCATAAGGTATGCCCGGTAATACAGGGCGGGGACCGACAAAACTCATATCACCAATCAAGACATTGAGAATCTGAGGAATTTCATCTATACTGGTTTTCCGTATAAAACGTCCTATACGAGTCACACGCGGATCATCACTGGAATTAAATGTAGACCCATCTGTATTACGTATATCGGGAGCATTCACTTTCATTGAACGGAATTTGAACATTTTGAATATTTTACCATTCAATCCAACACGTTGCGCATTATAAAAAGTCGGTCCTCGATCAGTCAGCCAAATCAATGGTACCATGATTAGAATAAGAAGCAGCACAAAGGGTAATGCAAACAAAGCAATTATCAGATCGAACAACCGCTTGAAGAAATGTTTGTACATAACTTTATCGGGAAATGATATCGACAAAATTTGAGATGACGAATTCCACATCTTCGTTGGTGAGACGGGTATGCAATGGAAGCGTTACTTCGTTGCGGTATTGATTGTAGGCATTCGGATAATTGGTAATATCGAACCCGAGAGCCTTGTAAGCAGTCATCATCGGAAGCGGTTTGTAATGAACGTTGCAGGCAATTCCGTGTTCTGCCATTTTGACAATAACTTCGTTGCGTTCTGCCACATCCATATCCAGCAGGCGCACGATATAAAGGTGGCCGCTCGACGAATGATCCGGATCGTAATGATTGAGGACTTGTACATTCGAATTCTTCAGCGCTTCGTCATAACGACCGATTATTTCCCGACGTCGGTGCAACATTTCCGGATAACGTTTTAACTGTGCTAATCCGATCCCTGCCATAATATCGGTCATGTTGCATTTGAAATTGGGGGCAATAATGTCATACTCCCAAGCTCCAAGTTGGGTTTTGGCCAAAGCATCCTTATTCTGACCATGTAATGAGAGTAACTGGAATTGCTTATACAACCACTCGTTATCAATACCAGAAATAGATCGCCATGTAAGCGCCCCGCCTTCAGCGGTCGTAAGGTTCTTCACAGCGTGAAATGAAAAGGAGGTAAAATCTGCAATCTCTCCGCACATCCGGCCATGCCACTGTGCTCCGAAGGCATGGGCGGCATCTGCCATTACGACTATGCGACCGAAAGCCTTTTGGATATCGTTGGCAGGATTAAAAAGGTGTTTGTAATTTTCTATGGCGGCAAAAATTTTATCGTAATCGCAAATGACACCACCTAAATCAACCGGAATAATAACCTTGGTTTTTTCGGTTATTGCTTGGGAGAGTTTGTCGTAATCCATTTCAAACGTCCCAGGAGCTGTATCGACTAAAACAACTTTGGCTCCGACGTGACAGATTACACTGGCTGAAGCTGTATAAGTGTAGGCTGACGTGATGACTTCGTCACCTGGTCCAACTCCAAGTACCCGGAGAATCAACTCCATACAAGCAGTTGCAGAATTCAGACAAACCGATTTCTCAGTCTGGCAACACATCGAGATCAGTCTTTCAAACTCTTTGGTTCGCGGGCCGGTAGTAATCCATCCTGAGCGAAGAGCATTCGCAACTTCTGTAATTTCCGCCTCGGTCATGTCTGGAGGCGAGAACGGTACGTTTCTCAATTTCATATTCATAATCGTATTCTATTCTTTTCTCCAGACCATTTTGTTTACGACAGTAGTGTAGGACTGAATGATCTTAACGACTTTCGTCGAGACGTTTTCATCGGTGTAATCCGGAACGGGGATTCCATAATTGCCCGCGTCGTTCATTCCGATCGCCGTTTCCACAGCCGGCAAAAGCGATTTTTCATCGATGCCTGCCAGGATGAAGTCGCCCTTGTCCAACGCCTCAGGACGCTCCGTCGAGGTGCGGATGCAGACGGCCGGGAAGGGATGGCCTACCGACAGGAAGAACGATGACTCCTCGGGCAGCGTCCCCGAGTCCGAAATCACCGCTGCGGCATTCATCTGAAGGCAGTTGTAGTCGTGGAAGCCCAACGGTTCATGACGAATTACCCGTTTGTCCAGTTCAAACCCTGACTGCTCCAGACGTTTCTTCGAGCGCGGGTGGCACGAGTAGAGAATCGGCATGTCGTATTTCTCAGCCAGCGCATTGATTGCGTTGAACAGACTCAGGAAATTCTTCTCTGTATCGATGTTCTCCTCGCGGTGGGCCGACAGCAGCAGGTACCTCCCCTTCTCCAGTCCAAGACGCCGGTGGATGTCCGAGGCCTCGATTTCCTTCAAATTCGCGTGCAGGACTTCAGCCATCGGGGAGCCCGTAACATAGGTGCGCTCTTTCGGAAGCCCGTTCTCAGCAAGATAGCGTCGTGCATGCTCCGAATAACACATATTCACGTCCGAGATGATATCCACAATCCGCCGGTTGGTCTCCTCCGGCAGGCATTCGTCCTTACAACGGTTACCCGCTTCCATATGGAAGATCGGAATATGGAGCCGTTTGGCGGCAATGGCCGATAGGCAGGAGTTCGTGTCGCCCAGGATCAGCAGTGCATCGGGCTTAATTGTGACCATCAGCTTGTAGGAACAGTTGATGATATTGCCAACCGTTGCACCCAGATCGTCGCCGACGGCATTCATATACACCTCCGGGTCTTCCAAGCTCAGGTCTTTGAAGAAAATCCCGTTCAGATTATAGTCATAGTTCTGCCCTGTATGCGCCAAAACCGTATTGAAATACCTGCGGCATTTCATGATGACCGCTGCCAGACGGATGATCTCCGGGCGTGTGCCTACGATGATCAGTAATTTGAGTTTGCCGTTATCCGCAAACTTTACGTCCGAATAGTCAAGTTTGATTGTATTCATTGTACTGTTGTTATTCTACCGGCTCGAAATAGGTGTCGGGCTTTGCAGGGTCGAAACACTCGTTACACCACATGAAAGTAACCAGATCCTCCGTATCGGAGAGGTTGACGATGTTGTGCGTATAACCCGGAATCATCTCCACGACCCGGATCTTTTCGCCACTTACCTCATAATTGACCACCGGGTAATCGTTGCCGTGTTCGTCTTTGCCCACCTTGCGCAGCTGGATCAATCCGTGTCCGTGCACCACCACGAACTTTTCGTTCTTCGTGTGATGCCAGTGCTGGCCCTTGGTGATACCCGGTTTGGAGACATTCACCGAGAACTGCCCCCTGTCAGCAGTGCGGATAATCTCCGTGAAGCTTCCCCGCGGATCCGTATTCATCTTCAGGTCGTAAGCGAACCGGTCGGCCGGAAGGTACGACAGATAGGTCGAATAGAGTTTCTTGGCAAAACCGTCTTTCGTCGTGTCGGGAATCTCCAGCGTTTCGGTCATTCGCCGGAACGAATGCAGCAGATCTACGATCCCACCCAATGTAATCCGGTGCGATGCGGGGACATAACAGAAATCCCCGTCACGGTGTTCATCGCCCGTAAGCGCTCCGATTAGTTCGTCCACCACGTCGTCGATATAGACCAGATGCAGTTCCACCGACGGATCGTTCACCGTGATCGGAAGGTCGTTGGCGATATTGTTGCAGAACGTCGCTACGGCCGAATTGTAATTCGGACGGCACCATTTGCCGAAAAGGTTCGGAAAGCGATAAACCAATACTTTGGCGCCGGTCTCCTTTGCATAGTCGAACAGCAGTTGTTCGCCGGCACGCTTGGACTCTCCGTAGGGGTTGTCCAGCGCCGCCTGGATCGACGATGAGATCATCACAGGGCACGTATTGCCGTGTTTTTTCAGTGTGTCGAGCAGCGTCGACGCGAAGCCGAAATTGCCCTTCATAAACTCCACAGGGTCCTGCGGACGGTTCACACCCGCAAGATTGAAAACGAAGTCCGCATTCTTGCAGTACAGGTCCAGTTCTTCCGGCGTACTGTCCAGATCGTATTCATAGAGCGTAAGATTTCCTTCTACGGCATAGTTCTTCGCCTTACCGTCGTGGATATTACGCAGTTGGGAAAGGAGGTTCTTTCCTATGAAGCCTTTGGCTCCCGTAACTAATATGTTCATTTTGTGTGGGGCGGCTGGTTGTCAGAAAGAAATGCCGCGAAGAAATGAGATGTAAGGATCGCAATCCGTTTTATGCCCGGACGCATGGCCTGTATTCTTATATAGAGAGGTTACTCCGAACGAATGTCACGCGGCTTGGCGCGGTCGATCATACCCAGATCCTCCTGAATAAAACGGAGGCGCAGTAATTGTTGCTTCATGCCCTCTATATCCAGACGATGCGTATTATGCGAGTGGTAATCCTCGATCTTCGAGATATCCTCGCTACCTTTGGTGAAGAACTTGTCATAATTCAGATCACGTGTATCGCACGGAATACGGTAGTAGTTGCCCATATCGATTGCCTTGGACATCTCTTCACGCGTGACGAGCGTTTCATAGAGTTTCTCGCCGTGCCGCGTACCGATAACCCTCACCTCCGTCTCACCGTATTTCGGGTTCACTTTTGCGTAGATCTGCTTCAGGGCTTCGGCAAGGGTACTCAATGTGGCAGCAGGGGCTTTCTGAACGAACAAATCCCCGTTATGGCCGTGTTGAAAGGCATAGACGACCAGATCCACGGCATCGTCCAGCGTCATCATGAAACGGGTCATGTTCGGATCGGTGATCGTGATCGGTTTACCCTCCATCATCTGCTCCACCCAAAGCGGGATAACGCTTCCCCGACTCGCCATCACGTTGCCGTAGCGCGTGCAGCAGATCGTCGTCGCGGCACCTTCCCCTAATTCACGGCCTTTGGAAATAGCCACTTTTTCCATCAGTGCCTTCGAGATACCCATCGCGTTGATCGGATAAGCGGCTTTGTCTGTAGAAAGGACTACGACGTTCTCCACACCGTGTTCAATGGCCGATTCCAGCACGTTACCCGTACCGATGACATTCGTACGTGTAGCCTCCATCGGGAAGAACTCGCACGACGGAACCTGCTTCAATGCTGCGGCTGCGAAAACATAATCGACGCCACGCATCGCAATATCCACCGATGACTTGTCGCGGACATTGCCGATGTAGAACTTCACTTTCGGGTTCTGTAACGCATGACGCATGTCATCCTGCTTCTTCTCATCCCGACTGAAAATGCGGATCTCCTTGATGTCGCTATTGAGGAAGCGACGTAGCACGGCGTTACCGAACGATCCCGTCCCTCCCGTGATTAATAGGACTTTTCCTGTAAAAATACTCATGTTCTTTTAATTAGTTCTAAAATTTTAGTGCATTGTATTGTTGCATTTTTGGTATCTAATATGAATTGTTGTGCCTTTTCCCCTAATTTTGTCCGTTCTTCTATAGATAGAGAAAGCACTTCATCTACTTTTTCGGCCAAAGCAGTTATCGATTGATCATTTAATGAATAACAATAATGGTAATATTCCTTGGGAATTCCTGGCAATTCATATAAAAGAGTAGGAGTTCCTGAGGCAAGATATTCCATTGTTTTAGATGGAAACGAATATTTTGTATATATACCTTCTGGAGTTCTTGGATTTACTAATAAAGATGCAGTCCGTTGTAGCTGTAATATTTCATCATGAGGTATAGATCCTAAATATTGTATTCGACGATCTTTCGTTGCCATATTTTTTACATATTCTTCTGAATCACCTCTGCCACATATAATCAGAGAATAATTTTCATTTTTTAATAAATTAAAAGCCAATAACAAATTTTTGATACCATATCTTTCTGCTAAGGTTCCAGAATATAGAATTCGACCGTCTATTTTAGGTTGAGGAATATTAACTAAGTTACAAGGAGAATAAATACCTTCAATGACTACGTAGTTTGCATGTTTCGGGAGATACTCAGACATATATTCACTCAAAATACCAAAACATGTTATTTTCCGCATACACGATTTTATTATTTTATTAGCAACCCATTTCATAATATGGTAAAAAATGGATCCATTTGTAGACATGTGCAATGGTAGATCTGTAATAATTACACATATTTTATTATGGTATTTTCGACAAGCTACCAATGTTGAAATAATTGCTGCAATATTCAATGAATATAAAATAATCACATCATTTCGTTGTAGCTTACTTCTTAATGATTTATAAAGAAAGAAATAGCATTCGATGAAATTTTTAATATAAGACCGAGGCTTGATTGATACATTTGGATATAATGAACACCAGGACTTATAAAATAGGCTATATTGAGAGTATAACTTCTTTGATACAACCTTGAATGAGTATGGAATTAATTCAATTCCACAATTGAAAAAACCCTTAATTAAAGATTCTTGATAGATATTTGCAGCTGGATCCGACATAGCATTCAATTGCTGCATCGTCGAGTCGTCAATAGAGTTAATATACGATCCAATTAAATAAAATGCCATAAATATTTATATGTGAAATCTTTGATAATATTGCAGCCGGCATGAAATAGCTCCGATAAAAAGACTAATAAGAAAAAACATCGGAACGCTAAACGATGGATTGAATATAAAACAATTCATGTTAGCTACTATAACAAAACAAATAAATGTAATAAAAGTTATCAAACCTAAATGATCATTATAATCAACTATGTTTTTATACATTTTCAACTTATATAGTATTATGATATATATAGTTAGATAAATAATCAATCCTATAAAACCTAATGAATGTAGAATCTGCAATATGTCCATATGCGCATCCATTCCAACTAAATGCGAGACCGAACTGAATCCTTTGCCTACTAATATGTCTTGTGTCGAATAATTACTAGATATATCAGTCCATATTTGAAAGTAAAGTGTATTCCTACCACTACCTCCGTCCTCACCGATACTTAGAAAACGATCTGATGTATTTGCAATAATATCCTTACTAAGCGGTGAAAATGAAAAAATAATAACAAAGAGGATCACTAATGCAAGAGACTCCTTACCTCTTTTTGTTTTGAGAAAAAATAATACGCCCGACAATATTGTTGCGATTAGAATGGTTCTTTTGGTCGAAATGAATGCAATTGCTGCAAAAATGATATATAATATGTATTTCCATTTGGGAGATTTCAATAGAAAAATGTATGGTAAAAAAATTAGACAAATAAAAAAAGCATCTTTGGCAAACTCATCTGTATCGTATGTCAATGTAAAACTAAGAAAGACATTATAAACAAAAAATGGAACAATAAATGTAAGATAAACTCGTGCTATGGCAGATAGGTTCTCCGATGTATAGTTCTTATAACCAATAGTATAACCTAACACTGCAATAATTGGCCATACACAATTTGCAATAAGTCTTATTATTGGTGTATCATCATAAAAAAATGCATATCTTAAAATCAAGTATGCCAAAAATGAACATATCGTTTTTGTATATATATTATTTGCAAAAGCAATTCTCCAATGCGATAATATATAGATCACAGATAACACTCCGATAATTACATAAATAAAATTAGTATTATTGTGTGAGGTGGAATCTATATTAGCTAGACCTTGCATTGCTTTTATTGCTGCAAATCCCAATAGCCCTAGTACGAATAGGACAAAATATTTATTATTAATATGTATTTTACTTAACATATCTATATCTTAGATGTAGTAAAATTAGAAATATCCCATTCGCAATTAGTGAGATAAGTGCAAACCAATAAGCTTGACTTTCATTAATTTGTTGCAAAATAATGTAGGTGAGAATAAGAATGAACATATCGCGAACAAGGCGCGCTATGAAAACTATCCACGGTTTTCCCCGTGATATAAACTCATAACAATAAACTTCCGATAAACAGATGAAAAGAGCTGCTGCTGCTGAGATATTCAAAACTTTTGGTAACCCAACAAAACTCACACCGTAAAAAGAACTGATAAATCCAGAAAAAAGAATGACGATTGAAACGGGGAGTAATGAGGATAAAAAATTGACTAAAAGAAGTTTATTGATCAGAGACGAATGGTTATCTGAGCTTGATAAATAAGAAAACATCACGTTTTTTAACATTGCCGGTACAAAAATCACAACACTTTGCCATAATGCTGCAGCTGACGATAAACCGACTTCGCCATAATTGGCAAAATGAATCAGTAGGAGCAAACCTATCCAATGTACTATTGTGTACAAACTCTCCTGAAGGGCTACAGGAATTGAAAAACCTAACATAGAGTATATTTCTGATCTTGAAACTTTTTCATTTGAATTATACTGAGTCAGAGCGTGTCGGATAATTATTTGATTCAGTATAACTTGAACCACAAATGACAACATTAATGCTCCAAGAGCTCCGGTTAGTCCCCAAAACCATGTCATGATAATGCTACCAATAAATACGACAAAACCGGTGTAAATATTTATTTTTGCAGTTTCTTTAAATTTTTTAAATCCTGATAAAATAGCGATTTGGGTTGTTTGTAATCCATTCAGAATAATTAACAATGAAAAAAAACGCAGTTGAAATTCTAAATTTGGTGCATCAATGAATAGAGCAATAGAAGCGGCAAAAATTATTTGAACTAATGCTAATAACCCACTAAAAACTAAAGTAATTTTTAAAAAAGTCCAAACCAATGACTTTAATTTTTCGGGCTTTTCCGAAATATAGTCGGCAACGAATTTAGTTGCTGTATAGCCAAATCCAAAAGTGGAAACTATCGCAATATAGAACAGTGTGGTCCTAATGGTTCCATATTCGCCATATACTTCTTTGCCGAGAAATCGTGCTACGGCAATTCCTGCAAGTAAAGAAAGACCTTTACCCAAGGCACTACCAGCAAGGGCCCAAAACGAGTCCTTGAATAGATCACTACTTTTAAGACGTTCGCAAAATGTATGTAACGACACTCTATTTATCATACACCTCAAACCTTGAGTTCTTTGATTTGAACTCGGGAACTGTCTTTTTCATCAGTCTGACCATATCGGGAATCTCGACTTTCCGGGACAAAGTTTCCAGCTCTTCGGCTACCTCACATGCCTCCCGGTAATCATACTCCCGCACCTTAGCAATCCGGATGCGGTCATGTAACGTAGGCTCCGTATTCTCTTTATTCGAAAGTACTTCCTCGTAAAGTTTCTCACCCGGCCGCAGACCCGTGTATTCGATCCTGATGTCCTTCTCCGGCTCGAAGCCCGCCAGGGAGATCATCCGCCGCGCCAGGTGCGCGATCTTAACCGATTCGCCCATGTCGAAGACGAAGATCTGATTGCCCGTCGACATCGTGGCGGCCTCCATGACCAGACGGCACGCCTCGGGGATCGTCATAAAGAAGCGCGTAATGTCCGGATGCGTGACAGTCACCGGACCGCCCTTGGAGATCTGGTCCCTGAAGCGGGGAATGACCGAACCGTTCGAGCCCAGCACATTCCCGAAGCGCGTGGTGACGAAACGCGTCTTCCCCGGCGTGCGGCCCTGCTCGATCGACAGACCCAGCGACTGCACATAGATCTCCGCAAGGCGCTTCGTGCAACCCATCACGTTCGTCGGGTTCACGGCCTTGTCCGTCGAGATCATAACCATCTTCTCAACATCGTATTCGATGCACTTGTCAGCGACGTTGCGCGTTCCCGCGACGTTTACCAGAACCGCCTCGCATGGGTTCTCCTCCATCAGCGGGACGTGTTTGTAAGCCGCAGCGTGGAACACCACCTGCGGATGGTACGTCCGGAACACGAAGTCCAGACGGGCGGGAATCCGGACGTCGCCGATGACAGGGATGAATTTCAATGCCGGATAGCGCTCCTCCAGTTCCAGGCGAAGGTTGTGCATCGGGGTCTCCCCGTTGTCGAAAAGGATAAGCTCCTTAACCCCGAACGTCGCCAGCTGGCGGCATAGTTCCGAGCCGATCGATCCCGCGGCGCCCGTAACGAAGATCGTCTTGTCCTTGAAGTTGGCGACGATCTCCTCCATCGAGATCTTGATTTCGGGGCGGCCCAGCAGATCCTCGATCTTGATCTCGCGGATCGACTGCTTCATGATCTTACCGTCGATAACCTCGTCGATCGGAGGGGTGATCAGGATCTTCACCGATTTCTCCGTACAGTACTTGATCAGCCGTTCCTGTTCCGACTGTGCGTCGTCGTTCGTGGCGAAAAGTATGGCATCAATATCGACTCGGTCACGCAGATATTCGATGCTGCTTTCATCCTCGAAGTAGTACACCGGACGGTCGGCGATCGCATGGTTTTTGAGTCGTTTCCCGTAGGTCAGAAACCCGATGACCCGGTAATGGGGCGAGTTCTGGAGACGCGTAACGAGCGAGACCGATTTGTCCCCCGTCCCGTAGACCAGAACCTGACGGCAGTTCGCATGGCGTGTGCGGTTGAGTTTCAGCAGGTCGTAAAAGATGATCATCCCCAGACGAAGGGCCAGCAAAAGGAAAAGCGTGACCAGCACATCCAGCATGAACCCCAGGGCGATAGCCGTCTGGGGAGGAAGCGGCGACTGCGGAAACAATTGCACATAGACGAACATCAGCACGTCTTTCAGCAGGA
>NZ_FR893463.1:0-627 GCF_000435435.1 Alistipes sp. CAG:29
TTGCATCTTTGCGGCGAAAACCTACTGCAACCCGATTATGGAACGACTCGATGAGATTTTGGAAATCGTCCGAGAGATCCGCGAAGATATCGCCTATATGAAACGTCACCGGAATATGCTTTGCGGTACGCCGATCCTTGAAGTGAGCGAGGTCTGCGACCTGCTGAAGATCAGCGACCGTCAGTTGCGCCGTTACTGCGTCAGCGGTCAGCTCACCGGGTTCCACTTCGGGCGCCGTCTTATGTTCTCCGCTGCCGAGATAAACCGTTTTGTCGAGCGGATCGACACGGAGTGCCGGCAGCGAAAAGAACTTAAAAACCGGATCAGGAACCTTTAATTCATAACCCTATGCCTGACAAGTATTATTTGGTGGAGTCCGGAGCTTTGGAGAAACTGCTCCGCACGCATTTCATGCTGACACAATCCACACTGCTTTTCGAACACCTGTTGAGCCACAGCGACCGCCCGATGTTCCTCTCGGCCCGCAAGGTCTGCGAGGTGCTGGGTCTGGACCGTCACCAGCTCGAACAATGCCGTAAAAAGCGGATGATCCGCGCCCGTGCCGTCAACGGGCAGATGATGTACGATGCCTACGAATTGCTTGCGCTTACTGAACTTTTCTACCGC
>NZ_FR893464.1:0-1418 GCF_000435435.1 Alistipes sp. CAG:29
CCGTCGGATTTAGAAATGTGTGACTGCGGGCGAAGTCCGCCGAAGGGCTGCCCCGACAAGCAGGGGCAGCCCGGAAATCCCGAACGTGGTCCCATTATTCGGCCGGTTCGTTGAAGACGCACGGTTCGGCACCGATGGCATCATCCTCCTGCCGCCGGATGCTGTCCTCCGGAACGAATCGTCCGTAACAGCCGACGGTAAGCGTATCGGCGGCAGCATCGTAGATCACGCGGTTGCCGTCGTCGGCGCCGAGCCACAGACGGTGGCGGCGCAGCGCGATGATGCCGTCCTGTACGATACGTTTGTAGCAGAGCGCGTGGTCGAAAACGAGGATGCGCCACGTCCCCTCGCCGATGCGGCGTACCGAGGCCGAGAGGTTGTTCTCGGTCGAGAGCCACGCCCCGCAGATGCGGTCGGCGTCGAGTTGTTCCCGAAGGTCTGCCAAGGTGCGGATGACCTCGGTGCGGGTCTTGATTTCCTGCTGCAAGGTCGCTACGGCCGGAGCAGGTGTCGATTGGTTACTGTTCATAATCTTTGAGTTTTGAGGTTCGTTTGAAAGCGCCGCCCGGCACGAGGAGCAGCGTATCGGCCGTGGGCGTGTAAAAGAGGTCGACCCGGTGTCCGCCGTAGGTCGTATAATAGACGCAATCCTTGTAGTGCAGGAGGTGCGTTTCGGACGTGCCGCGGCGCGTGATGGTGATCCGGAATTTATCACCGCACGGCTCGATCACCAGCCGCGTATCGTCGAGCGTCGAATGCCATTCGCCGCACAAGGGACGGATTTTGCGGTATTCGTAATCGTAAAAGAGGTGAAACGCTCCGAGCACGGTGGCCAGCGTCAGCAGGAGGCCGGCGCATATCCAAAGCAACTGTTTCATAACAGGATGAATTAAGATTCGGTTTTCGTTTCGCGTTCGCGTGCCAGCTGGCGGATGGCGGCTTCGATGTCGCCGCCGAGCTTCCCGGCAAGCTCCATTACCTGCATCTTTTCCGACTCTTCGGTGGTGTAACACAGGTACTCTGCCGCGCTCGTTTCAGTGGCATAGACCGCCGACTGCACGCCTCCGAGTCCGATCCAGACCTCTTTATAGCGGCGTTTAGGATCGTTCGAGAGGTTGATAGAGAGAATCTGCGCCCGCTCCTTGTCCGTCAGCCCCAGCAGACGTTGTATGCCGTCGAATTTCGAGAGGTATTTGCGCTGGTCCAAAAGGATTTTGCAGTCGGCGTTGTTGATGATCGACTCCTTGACGATGGGCGACGAGATGATGTCGTCCACCTCCTGCGTCACCACGACCGCCTCGCCGAAATACTTGCGCACGGTTTTATAAAGGTAGCGTATGTAGGCCGACATATTGGCCGAGGTGAGGGCCTTCCAGCACTCCTCGATCAGGATCATCTTGCGGACGCCTTTCAGCCGC
>NZ_FR893465.1:0-1335 GCF_000435435.1 Alistipes sp. CAG:29
CAGACTCGGAAACTGAAGTCTATCCATGCGGACTACGTTCCATATCCGATAATCATTAAAGACACCTGTCCCGTCCTGAAAAAGGTTTACAGAAAAGAGTAAATCTTATGCAGCAAACAACGAATTCAGACTTATCACGTCATTATTTACCGCGTCAGTTGCGTCATCTGATTTTACAGGAGTATTTGAGCGGAGTCAAGACGGCTCGCCAACTCTCCGAAGAACATGGTATTCCCATGTCTACGATTCATAAGATGGGTCAGCGCTGGAAAGCGAAAAATAGTTGTAGCTTTGTGAGTACCCCTAATCCTTATCCGATCATGTCCCGCGTTACGAGTGAAGAAGCCAGTGAATTATTATCCGAGAACAAAGCCCTTCGGCGGCGCTTGGAAGAGGCTTTATTACGTCTGGAAGGTTATGAGATCATGGGAGATATCCTTCAGGAAGAATACGGTATCGACCTATTAAAAAAATCCGCAGCCGGACAGTCCAGCGTCTCAAAGAACTATGAGATCATGGGAGATATCCTCCAAGAAGAATACGGTATCGACCTGCTAAAAAAATCCGCAGCCGGACAGTCCAGCGTCTCAAAGAAAGACACACAGCAATGAGCCTGTCGTTTCTGTGCGGGTTGTTCGGCTATACCCGTCAGGCCTATTATAAACATTTACGGCGTAATAGGGAAGGATCCTTGTCCGACACCCTTCTTTTGGAGCGGGTGGGTTACTACCGGAAACTGATGCCCAGGCTCGGCGGTCGTAAACTGTGGCATTTGCTGCAACAAGACGGATTTCCGGTCAGCCGGGATCGGTTATTTACGCTGCTTTCGGAAAACAATCTTCTGGTCAAACGTCGGAAGAAATACAGCGTTACGACCTGCTCGCGGCACTGGATGCGTAAATATCCGAATCTGATCCGGGGTTTCGACCTCGAGCGGCCGCATCGTTTATGGGTCGGAGATATTACGTACATTTCTTTGAAAGAAGGATTTGCATATCTGGCTTTGATAACGGATGCCTATTCCAAACGGATCGTAGGCTATGATCTGAATACGACATTGGAACGGGACGGAGCGCTCCGTGCACTGAGGATGGCCATAGACCAGACTCCGCAGCAAAAACGGCAAGGGTTAATCCATCATTCGGACAGAGGATGCCAATATTGTTCGAAAGAATATGTGAAATTGCTGACCGATAATGGGATTCGCATCAGCATGACTGAAAAGGGCGATCCGTATGAGAATGCCGTTGCCGAACGGGTGAACGGTATTCTGAAGAGCGAATGGATCGACGAGGAATGTTTTGAAAGTTTTCAGGCAGCAAAAGAACGCATCGA
>NZ_FR893466.1:0-54232 GCF_000435435.1 Alistipes sp. CAG:29
GGTAAGAAAAATTGTACTATCGTTAATTGCTGTTTTGGGGATTTGCGCCGTTGCAATGGCCCAGAACCAGCAGGTTTCCGGTACAGTTACCGACGCTGCCGGTGCTCCGGTAGCAGGTGCCACAGTCATGGTGGACGGAACGACGGTCGGAACGACGACGAGTGCTGACGGCGCTTACTCGATTTCTGTTCCCAGGGAGGGTGTTCTGCTGGTGACCTTCATCGGCTATGAGCCCCAGCGTATTGCTGTCGCCGGAAAAACCCGTGTGAACGTCGTGATGAAGGAGGATACGCAGGCGATCGACGACGTGATCGTGGTAGCATACGGTACGGCCAAAAAAGAGGCCTTTACGGGTTCTGCTTCCGTGATGAAGGCCGAGGATATCGGCAAGCGCCAGGTATCCAACATTTCGAACGCCCTGGCGGGTGCCGTGGCCGGTGTGCAGGCTGTTTCGTCGAACGGACAGCCGGGTGAGAGTGCCAAGATCCGTATCCGCGGTATCGGCTCCATGTCGGCGAGCAGTGCTCCGCTCTATATCGTGGACGGGGCCCCTTACGACGGGTCGCTCTCGTTCCTGAACAGTGCCGATATCGAGTCGATCACGGTGCTGAAGGATGCCGCCGCGTCGGCCATCTACGGTGCCCGCGGTGCCAACGGCGTCGTGCTGGTCACCACCAAGCGCGGCAAGTCGCAGGATGCGACCGTGACCTTCGACGCCAAGTGGGGTACCAACTCCCGCGGTGTGCCCAATTACGACGTGATTTCCGATCCGGGACTGTATTACGAACTGGGCTACAAAGCTTTGTACAACAGTAAGTTCTATGCCGGGAGCTCGGCGGCGGATTCGCGCGCGTTTGCCAACTCCGCCCTGTTCGACTCGACGAACGGCGGTACGGGTTACAACGTCTACACGCTTCCCGAAGGCCAGACGCTGATCGGTGCCAACGGCAAACTCAATCCCAACGCTAAACTGGGCTACTCCGACGGGCAGTATTACTACACCCCCGACGATTGGTACGACGAGCTGTTCGGCAGCGGCAACCTGCGCCAGGAGTACAACGTCTCCATCGCGGGTGCTTCGGAACGCCTCAACTACTACCTCTCGGCCGGTTACCTCGACGATTCGGGCATCATCAAGAATTCGGGCTTCACCCGTTATTCGACCCGTATGAAGGCCGATTACCAGGCCAAGAAGTGGCTGAAGGTCGGTGGCAATATCGGTTTCTCGCACGCTATTACCAACTCCCCTACGGGGCAGACCGACTGGGGTTCGTCGGGCAACCTGTTCTACCTGGCCAACATGATTGCCCCGATCTACCCGATGTATGTGCGCGATGCCGATAAGAAGATCATGTACGACGAACACGGCAATAAGATCTACGACTCGGGTGTGAATACCAACCAGATACGCTCGTTCTCGGGCGGTGCCAACCCCATGATCTCGATCGACCTGGATCGCCACCGCACCTATACTGATGCGATCAACGGCAACTGGTTTGCGACCGTGACGCCCGTCGAGGGGCTGAACGTCACGGCCAACATCAGTGCCAGCGCCATCAACCGCCGTGCGAACCACCTTTATAACTCCTACTACGGTTCCTATATCGGCAAAGGTTCGGTCTCCGTTGCGCAGTCGCGTACGTTCGGCGTCAACCAGCAGTACCTGGCTTCGTACAAGAGAACGTTCGCCCAGAAGCACAACTTCGACGTGCTGGTCGGCTTCGAGAACTATTCGCTGAAGATGCAGTACCTCTCGGGCAGCAACACCGACCTTTACAATCCCAATGTAGGGGAGCTGGACAACACGATCTATGAGACCCCGCAGGTTTCGTCCTACACCGATACCTATTTTACAATGGGTATTCTCTCGCGTGTGCAGTACGACTACGACGGCAAGTATTTCTTCTCGGCATCCTACCGCCGCGATGCTTCGTCGCGCTTCCATCCCGACCACCGCTGGGGTAACTTCGGTTCCGTGGGTGGTGCATGGCTGCTGACCAAGGAGAACTTCCTGAAGGATGTGAAGTGGCTCAACATGCTGAAACTGAAGGCTTCGTATGGTATCCAGGGTAACGACGACCTGCTCGATCCCAGCGGTTACAGCAACTACTATCCCTACCAGGATCAGTATTCGGTAGGCCGTGTCGACGGCGATTTCTCGTTGACGCTCAACTACAAGGGTAATAAGAACATTACGTGGGAGTCCTCGCACTCGCTCAACGTGGGTGTCGAGTTCGGCCTTTGGGACGACCGCCTGAGCGGTAGCGTCGAGTATTTCTCGCGCAAGACCTCGGACATGCTCTACTACAAACCCGTACCTCCTTCGCTGGGTTACTCGCGGCAGCCTATCAACGTGGGTTCGATGCGCAACGCCGGTGTCGAGATCCAGCTGTCCGCCGGGTTGCTGCGCTATAAGAATTTCTCGTGGGATCTGGATCTCAATATGACGCACTACAAGAACAAGATCCTCTCGCTCGACGGCGACGTGCCCGAGACGGGACTGGTTTACTCGATGGCGATCCGCGAGGTGGGCGGCTCGATGTACGACTCCTACCTGAAGACCTATGCGGGTGTCGATCCCAACACCGGTAAGTCGCTCTGGTACGTAGACCCCGACAACGGCGATTATTCGACCACGGATGTTTACGACAACGCCCGCCAGGCCCGCCAGGGCAGCACGCTGGCCAAGGTGAGCGGCGGCTTCGCCACTTCGCTGAGCTTCTACGGCGTGGATATCTCGGCACAGTTCGCTTACCAGCTCGGTGGCAAACTCTACGACAACACCTACCACGAATCGATGCACTACGGCGATAACCTGGGTATGAACTTCCACAAGGATGCCCTCAAGGCCTGGACGCCCGAGAACCCCAACACGAATGTCCCGCGCCTGAACTCGTCCGACGATTCGAACCAGAAATATTCGTCGCGCTTCCTCGTAAGCTCCGACTACCTTTCGGTCAACAATGTGACGGTAGGCTATACCCTTCCCAAGAAGTGGTCGAACAAGATCGGCCTGGGCAGCATCCGCATCTATTTCTCGGGTGACAACCTCGCCGTCTTCTCCGCCCGCGAAGGTCTCGACCCCCGCATCGTATTCGGCGGTACGGGTACTGCGGACAACACCTCCTATTCGGCCCTGCGTACCATTTCGGGCGGTATTAACCTGACGTTCTAATTTTGGCACAATCAAATAACAACGTGTATATGAAAGCAATCAATAAAATATGGGTATTTGCCCTGGGGACGGCGGTTATGGTCTCCTGCTCCGACCTCGATACGTTCCCCGAGAGCGGTATTGTGACCGAGGATCAGAAAAAGGAGGTCGTGGAGGACAACCCCGAACGTCTGCAGGCGGATATCAACACCCTGTCTTCGATCTTCACGAAGCTCCTGCCCAACTGGGCCGGAGGTAGCGCCACGCCTTTCCACAACGACTTCAGCTATCCTGCCGTATGTATCGCCACCGACGGCAACGGTGCCGACATGGTATCGGACAACAGCGACTACGAGTGGTTTTCGGTTGCGTTCGAGTATTCGGATCGCAACGCCAACTATGCCGTGCCCATGTTCACCTGGAATTTCTGCTACAAGCTGAACAAGCAGGCCAACGACATCCTGGCTACGATCCCTGCGGATACCGAAAACCAGACGCTTATCCACTATCGCGGCCAGGCTCTGGTGGCGCGTGCGTTCGCCAACTTCACGCTGGCGCAGCGTTTCCAGTTCACCTACAAGGGCAACGAGGACAAACCGACGGTACCCATCGTGACGTGGGACATGCCGGCCGAGCGTGCCGGTGCGAACCCCCGTGCCACCAATGCCGAGATCTACAAGCTGATCTACGACGATCTGACGCAGGCCATCGCCGACCTCGAGGGTTTCCAGCGCACGAGCAAGGCCGCCGCCGACCGGAACGTGGCTTACGGAATGCGTGCCCGCGTGAACCTGGTGATGAACAACTGGGGCGAAGCTGCCACCGATGCCGAAGCTGCCCTGAGCGGCTACACGTTCCTCTCCAAGGACGACGTGTCGGCTCCCGGTTTCAACAGTGCCAACTCCCCGTCGTGGATCTGGGCCGGCATCTACAAGGCTGCCGACACCCCCGCCAACTACCGCAATATCACCTGGGGCGGACACCTCTGCTCCTTTGCCCGCGGTTATACCACCAGCCAGGGTTTGTATAAGCGTATCAATTCGCTGCTTTACAACATGATCCCCGATACGGACGTGCGCAAGGGATGGTGGATCAACGCCAGCCTCGAATCGCCGCTGCTCGACCACATGGACTGGGACGGCGTGACCGGCTCGGCCATCAGCTCGCTGGCGATTCCCAATGTCAAGCGTGCCTTCCAGCCCTATACCAACGTGAAGTTCGCGCCTTATGAAAATAAGTGCGGTACGGACATCAACGCGGGTGACTGGTGTATCATGCGTGCCGAGGAGATGCTTCTCATCCAGGCCGAGGCCATGGCCATGGGCGGCAACCTCGGCGGCGGCAAGTCCCTGCTCGAGAATTGGGTCAAGACCTACCGCGATCCTTCGTATTCGTGCGCCGCCACGACTCCCGAGGCTTTCCAGAGCGAGATCTGGTGGCAGCGCCGCGTCGAGTTGTGGGGCGAGGGCCATGCCTATACCGACATCATGCGTCTGAAGAAGAACCTCGTGCGGTGCACGACGGACGGCAAGTCGGACTTCCCCGATGCCTGGGCGTTCAACATCGCGGCGACGGACGGTATCCTGCTGATGCGTATCCCCACCGGGGAGACCAACGCCAATGCGGCTATCGACCCTGTCAAGGATAACAACAACGAGGGTACGTTCCCTGTTAACGGCAGCGGAGCTGGTTTGACCGACGGATGCGTAGTTAAATAAGTTTTGAACCGGATAACATCGACAAAATATGAAAACACTCAAGAGTTTATTATATGTGTTCCTGGCGGCGTTCCTCTTCGTGGGGTGTAACGACGACGAGAACTTCAACCCCGGGGAACCCGAAGATCCCGATTGTTACAGCGTCTATTTCCCTACGCAGGAGAATATAGGTTCCAAGGAACTCGACCCCGCGGCTCCGACCGAGATGACGTTCACCGTACGCCGCCTGAAGAGCGAGGGTGCGATCGTAGTTCCCGTGGCCGTAACGTCGAGTGAGGAGGGAATCTTCGTTCCCTCGCAGATCGAATTTGCCGACGGGCAGGAGGAGACGACCTTCAGCATTCAGTTCCCGCAGGCCGAAATCGGTACCACCTATAAATGCGAGGTCAATATCGAGGACAAGAAGTACGCCTCCGTCTATGGTGAAAAAGCCACGGGCTTCGCCTTCAGCGTGACCCGCGTGAAGTGGAACAAACTGACGGGCAAAGGCGGCGAGACCAAGGGCAAGTGGCGCGACGACATCATTTCGACGCTGTTCAATACCGCCAACCCCAACGCCGAGGTCGACGTGGAGATTTACGAGCGGGCCGACAAACCCGGTTACTACCGCATGAATCCCTTTACGCAGGATTTGATCCGGGCCCTCTTTAACGGAACCGCACAGGCTTGCACCGAACCCAATATCATTATCGACGCCACCAACCCCGATGCCGTGTGGATCCCTTACCAGACGACGGGCGTGACGCTCGGAGGTGACGGCGAGATCGAAATTGCTTCGAAGGTCAATGCCAACTTCTCCTCCGTGAGCGAGTCGGCCAGCCTCTACGGTACGCTCAAGGACGGTATCATTACCTTCCCGGCCACCGGCATCATGGTGAACTTCACGGTCTCCGGCGGGTGGTACGGCGCCAACGGCAGCGGTCTGCAACGGATCATGCTTCCGGGTGCCAAGGCATACGACTATACGCTCGCACTGACGAACACCGAGCCTGCGGCCGGTGTGGTCAAGGTCGGCTTCAAGTTCGGTGCGGACGTGGCCAAGGTGAAATACGCGTTCTTCAACGGCTCGATGAGCGACGCGTTGGCCGACGTCCGTTCGGGCGAGATCGAATCGGGTGAGACCCCTTCCACCGAAATCACGGCTTCCGGCACGGTTTCCGCTTCGTTCGACGATACGGGCGTTTATTCGGTCGTCGGCAATATGTACAACACGGCCGGCGAACTGGTAGGGCGTTCGTTCCTCTCGTTCGGGTACGTCAAGTCGGGTGAGGAGTCCCAGAATGCGGTTATCCTTTCGGTAAGAACCGAACTTTCCTGGGAAAAAGAGGCGTTGGGCTATACCCCCGAGAATTCGATCAAGGCGATCCTGTTCGGACAGAATATCCAGTCGGGTTATTGGGGTTTGTTCAAGACTTCCGACCTGGCAGGCCTGAGCACGGCACAGTTGGGACAGGTTGCCAAATCCTCGGGCGATGCGTTCACGGAAGAAGAGCTCGCGAAGATCAACGGCAAAGAGTCTTTGGTTCCGTTCCTCGTCGGCCTGAACAGCGGTACGAGCTATACGCTCCTGGTGTCGGCTTTCAACGGGTATTTCTCCAAGGTCTATGCCGTCGAGCAGACTACCGCCGGTAAGGAAGACCCCATGCAGCAGAAGTATAAATTCGACGACGTCAAGGGTGAGGTGAGCAAAGACGATCTCTTCAATACGACGTGGAATTACTATGCCGTGGATGCATTCGACGAAAATGATGCCACCAACCGCCAATACCTCGGCAAGGTCACGTTCAGTGAGAATGCTGACGATCCTAATTACGTCAAAGTCAAGGGACTTTCGTCCTACCTTGCTTCGAATCTGGATACGAAAGACGACACGTTCCTGGCAAAGTACAACGGACTGGTCAGCCCGATGCCGACCTGCCACATCGGTATGTTCAAGACCTATCATGTCGGCAACATGTTCACCTACGAAGAGAATCCCACGGGAATAAATGGCAGCCAGGGTTGTCTCTATGCAGGCTATGTCGATGACGGAATCCTTGCATTCGTTCCGAACCCGAATTATGTGACGCAGGGCTACACCTTCAAAGGTATCTATTGGGGTGGTTTCGGCAATTATGATCCAGCCACGGGCAAATTCACGAATTTGGCTGCCGATCTGGTACAGTTCGACTACCTGATGCTGATAAATCCCGCAAACGATCCCAATGCGGTAACTGCCGCGGCTGTTGCCCGGGAGCTTGAGGTACGGCCGGCCAACAATTTCGTCGAACTGCGCGGGCCCGAATTGATTCAGGTACTTTGGAGCGAGCAGACCGGCAAACCTGTCAACCGTGCAACATTCGGCGGTTACGGTATGCAGCCCGACCTGGGCGTGGCCGATGCGGTCGCGACCTTCAGCGAGGGCAGTATGCCCCAGGCTCCGGGGGCGATCGTGATGATCGGCAAGAAGGTATCCTTGAAGTAACCGATTCCGGCAATGTTGGAATAATTATCGGGAGGAGCCGGCTCTGAGGGGTCGGCTCCGCCCTCTAAAAACCGATAGACTATGGCTGATAAAAAAATTCTACTTTTCGCCGTGCTGTTGCTGGCGGCGTGTACCGCCGATCCGGCGATGGATGGTGCCGACGGCGGGAATTCTTCTGCGAATACCGCAGCCGCCGCGAAGCTGATCAACACGCCTTACGATGCCAAGCAGGGGTCGCTGATCGTTTGTTTCGACGATGCTGCCGTGCCGACCATCGAGGCTACGGCGGCTTCCTTCGCCGCAACGCGCGGCGATGCCGGGGACGCTGCCGTACTGACCCGTTCGGGCATTGCCCCGGTCGACGAAGTGTTGCAGGGGCTTGAAATCACCTCCCTGCGCCGTGTGTTCCCCTACACACCCCGCCATGAGGAGCGTACGCGTGCCGCAGGCCTGCACAAGTGGTATGTCGTGACTTTCGACGAGCAGGCCGACCTCGAAGCCGCCGCCCTGAAACTGGCCGCCGTGGCCGAAGTCCGGAATGTCGAGTTCAACACGAAGCTTTATGTGACCTCGGTAGGGCCGCGCCGACCGCTGACGGCTGCCGATATGGCTGCCACCCGCGCCGCAGCCGCGGGGCGGTTCAACGATCCGCAGCTTTCCCGCCAGTGGCACTACAACAACAACGGCGACAAGACCGTTGCCTCGACGTCCCGCGCCGGGGCCGACATCAACGCCCAGGATGCCTGGGCGATCACGGCCGGTAACCCCGGCGTGGTGGTTGCCATCGTGGATCAGGGCGTGAAATATACGCATCCCGACCTTGCGGCGAACATGTGGATCAATACGCAGGAGAAAAACGGGGCTACGGGTGCCGACGACGACGGGAACGGCTATATCGACGATATTTACGGGTATAACTTCGTCACGCGCGGTGCCGTCTCCTGGGATCGCGAGGTCTGGGTCGGCGGCGAGAACAAAGGCGATTCGGGGCACGGGACACATGTGGCCGGTACGGTGGCCGCCGTCAATAACAACGGCGTCGGCGTTTGCGGCGTGGCTGGCGGCACGGGGCGCAACGACGGGGTGAAACTCATGTCGTGCCAGATATTCTCGGGCAACGACGCCACCTCGGGGGCTATCACCACTTCCGCCGAAGCCATCAAGTATGCCGCTGACAACGGAGCTGTGATCATCCAGTGTTCGTTCGGAAGCAAGGCCGGAACCTATACTTCGGACAGCGCCTATGAACGCGGCTCGGGCGTGCAGTACAATGCCATCAAGTATTTCATCGAATCTCAGAACTGCGATGCCGTCGACGGCGGCGTGGTCATCTTTGCCGCCGGCAACGATGCTACTGCCATGTCGGGCTACCCGGGGGCTTACCACGATTATATCTCCGTGACCTCCTTCTCGCCCGATTACCTGCCGGCCTATTACACCAATTACGGCCCGGGCTGCAATATCTCGGCTCCCGGCGGCGACTATAAGATCAGTGCCGATGCGGCCAAGACCTACGCCGAAGTCCTGTCGACGGTTCCTTCCGAGTTGTCGGAATACAACGGTGCCGATTACGGCTTCATGCAGGGTACGTCGATGGCCTGCCCGCACGTTTCGGGCGTCGCGGCGCTCGGGCTCTCCTATGCGCTGGAAAAGGGAAAGAAATTCACGCTCGACGAATTCAAGACCATGATCCTCACCTCGGTGAATGATATGGAAACCTATCTCGATGGTTCGAAAACCGGCCTTGTACTGGCCGACTACCGCAAGAAGATGGGTACCGGGTCGATCGACGCGTACCAGCTGCTCATGCAGGTCGAAGGGACACCCTGCCTGCGGGCCAAGGTCGGCACCAAGCAGCTCGTGGCCCTGACCAAATATTTCGGCGGCTCGGCTTCGAACCTGACCTATCTGCGGGTCGAGATGACGCGGGAGAATATGGATAAGCTCGGCATCACCGAGGCTCCTTCGATCTCCTACGGCAAACTGATGATCCACTGCACCAAACCCGGTGTCGCCAAGATCTCCGTCACGGCTATTGCCGGCGGCGGGAGTGTGGGCGGCGGCAGTTCGATGGGCGGTCAGGAGATCACCAAGGAATTCGCCGTCATCGCCCGCGCGACGGAAAATGCGAACGGAGGTTGGTTATAATAAACGATAAGATCATGAGAAAAACTCTTTATACCTTATTCGCCGTGCTCGGTTTGTGCATGTTCGCCGGCTGCGGCTCTTCGTCGAAAGGCGACGACGCTTCGCCGCTGGCCAAGCAGCTCGTGGGCGAATGGCACCTCGTTTCGTGGAACGGGGCAGCCCCCGGCGTATTCGATGCTTACGTGTCGTTCGCTTCGGATAAGACCTTCGAAATCTACCAGCAGATCGAGCAGGTCGGATACCAGAAATACACGGGTTCCTACCTGATCGGCAACAAGATGCTTTCGGGTAAATACAGCGACAATACGCCCTGGGGCAGCTCTTACGAAGTGTCGTTCGATGAGTCGGGCAATACGCTCACGCTGGTGAGCGATCCTTCGGTGGGCGAAGTGAGCGTCTATACGCGCGCTTCGATACCCGTGTCGGTCAAGGGCGGAGCCACGGTCATGAAGGCCTCTTCCCGCGCCGCCGGCCCGCTGCTGTTCTGACGACCCGGTTTTTCTGTAAAACTTTCTGGAAATGCCTTCTGCAATTCGCAGAAGGCATTTCCCATGTTGCGGACTTGTGCGGGTTTTACTTGAAAATAGGCACCGAAACATCGCTTGTTTTGCCCTGGGAGAAACAGAAACCCTTGATTCCAAACGGAATCAAGGGTTTCTGTTTCTTTTGTGGTACCACCAGGAATCGAACCGGGGACACAAGGATTTTCAGTCCTTTGCTCTACCAACTGAGCTATGGCACCATCCCGATAATTGCGGTCGGAAGCACTTCTTTCCCGTATTATCGTGGTGCAAAGGTAAACAAAATTTCCAAACGTGCAAAATATTCTCCGAATTTTTGCGCATTATTACACTTCCAGGCTGATCCTGGGCACATACAAATGTCCTGTACTCCTGCCTGCCGAGTCTTGTCGGACAGGGTCTGATTGAAAATATTGCCGGGACTTGCCATTTCCATCCTTGGCTGCCCCGATTCCGGAGGGCTGGACCGATAATAAACCATTTTCATTCGACCTCACTTACGGGGCATTCGGAGTCTGGATGCCGGTTCTGAAACCCGGTCCGGCGGGAACCCACCGGATTACCGGGCGTACCCTTGCTCATCGGCCGCAAGGGCTGCTCCCTGCCCGGCTTGCCTTACAAGTCCCTGCAGCCCGGCCTCGTATTCCGCAATGGTTTCGCGGACGATTTGTCCCGCCGTCGGCAGCTCGCGGATCAGCGAGGCTGCCTGCCCGATTTCCAGTTCGCCGTCCGTCAGGTCGCCTTCGAAGATGCCCCGTTTCGAGCGTCCGCGTCCAAGCAGCTGCTGTAACTCTTCGGCCGTCGCACCCCTGTTCTCCGCCTCCTCGACCGCACGGAAAAAGTCGTTGCGGATCAGGCGTGTCGGACTGAGTTTCTTCAGCGCGAGCATCGTGTCGCCCTCCTGCAGTCCGATACAGAGTTTCTTGAATGCGTCGCTGGCGGAACTCTCCTCCGAAAGCGCGAACCGCGTTCCCATCTGGATGCCCTCGGCTCCCAGCGCGAACGCCGCCAGCATACCGCGCCCGGTGGCGATGCCGCCTGCGGCGATCAGCGGTATCGCCACGGCCTGCCGCACCCGGGGTACGAGCACCATCGTCGTGGTCTCCTCGCGTCCGTTGTGGCCGCCGGCCTCGAAGCCCTCTGCTACCACGGCATCGACCCCTGCCTGCTGGCTTTTCAGGGCGAACTTTGTGCTCGAAATCACGTGCGCCACCTTGCATCCCGCTTCGTGCAGGCGGGCCGTCCATGTTTTCGGGCTGCCCGCCGAGGTAAACACTGCGGGTACGCGTTCCTCCATGATGACGCCCATGATCTCTTCTGCGTAGCGGTACATCAGCGGGACGTTCACGCCGAACGGTTTACAGGTCGCCGCGCGGCATTTGCGGATATGCTCGCGCAGCAGGTCGGGCGTCATCGAGCCGGAGCCGATCAGCCCCAGTCCGCCTGCTTCGCTTACGGCTGCGGCCAGCCGCCAGCCGCTGCACCAGATCATGCCGCCCGCGACGATGGGGTAGCGTATGCCGAACAGCGAAGTGATTCTGTTTTCCATGGTTTCAGGTATTTGTCGTCCTGCAAAAATAGGCAAATTATCGGGAGTGCAAACGGCCTGCCACGGGAAATAACGGCCGTATTCCTTGGCCGGGGCTGAAAATTTTGCCACCTTTGTCCCGCGTTTTACGAATAACCGTTCACAGCCATGTTATATACGGAAGATACCCGGATCGCGGCGCTGGCCGTGCATATCGTCGGGAACAAGGCCAAGGACGAGCCCCTGCTCGTCGCCCCCGCATTGTCCGGCCAGGTCGGCGACACCGGCCTGATGCAGACCCTGACCGCCTATTTCGCCGGAGGTTTCAAATCCGAGGAGTACTACAACCTCCACCACGAAACCGACCTGGCTTGCAACGAGGTCTATAATTTCGTCTGCAAGGTGTTCGACGACCGGGAGACGTTCTACGACAACTCCGTGGGCCTTGCCCGGCACCTTTACGAGACGGGCACACACCCGCAGATCAAGGGCGGCGAATTTTACGTCGTCTATTTCACCGGCTGCCGTTTCGGGGGCGAGGCGGTCGATGCCGTCGGGCTTTTCAAGTCCGAGACCCGCGATACGTTCCTTGATGTCGGGGAGCAGGACGGGCAGCTGCATATCTCCTCCTGCCAGGGAATCAACGTCGACAAACTGGACAAAGGGTGCCTCGTGTTCGATACCGAGCGCGAAGAAGGCTTCGCCGTCTGCGTCGTGGACAACACCAACCGGGCGGAAGCGCGTTACTGGATCGACGATTTCCTGCATGTCCGCCCGCGGCAGGACAACTACCACAACACGCACAACGTCCTGGCCATGTGCAAGAAATACGTGACCGGGCACCTTCCCTCGGAGTTCGACGTGTCGAAGGCCGACCAGGCCGAGATGCTCAACGAGACGATGAAATACTTCCGGGAGCAGGACTGTTTTTCGCTCGACGACTTTTCCGAAAAGGTGATCCGCCAGCCCGAGGTCATGGAGAGCTTCTCTCGCTACAAACAGGAGTACGAGCAGGAGCGCGAGATCCGTATCGAGGATGAGTTCGCCATTTCCGATTCCGCCGTCAGGAAACAGGCGCGCGCCTATAAGAGCGTCATCAAGCTCGACCGCAATTTCCATATCTATGTCCACGGCAACCGCAATCTGCTGGAGCAGGGCGAGGACGAGAAGGGCAAATTTTACAAGGTCTATTACCAGGAGGAGCAATAACATTCCTTCCCGGGCGGGATTGCCGCACCGGCAAGGCGGGTTGCACGACGCAGCCCGCTTTTTTTGCGTTGTGCCGAATAACCGGATTTTGAATTCCCGTCGCCGGGATCAAATAGTCGCTTATTGTGTATATTTGTATAGGAAGTGGGGATTCCGAAAGGTACGATAGGTTGCTGCGTTATCTTGCACGGCTTGATTTTTTGGTACATTTTAACCTGGTGAAGGCCGGGGCATCGGTTACGGGATATTCCGAAACGGTGCGATTGTGGTGCATTCGGGCTGAAATCGGCGGATTATCCGTCACAGGACTTCAGTGGAAACGGTATCATCCTGTCAACTACTTATTTGTAGTTATAAATCAGGGTATAAATGCGGTAATTTGCACTATGAAAAGGCAGCGGCAAAATGACTTTTTTGTCGGGCAGGTTGCAGACAGGCTGGCCAAGGCCAGACGGAGGCTAAACCTGACTCAGGAAGTCGTGCGTTTCGATACCGGACTGAATGTCGGCCGGATCGAAGCCGGATATACCGATATCACGCTGTCGACCTTGGCTGACCTATGTGATTATTATGATATTTCTCCCGGGGAGTTGTTACAGGGTATAGTGACGCACTCATCCTGAAGAGGGAACCGGCCGTATGGCCGGTTCCCTCGTTTTATGCCCTCATGTCCCGAGGGGTTTCTCGAATGCCAGCCGTTCGCCGCTCCGGTAGCGTACCTTGCCGCAATAGACGAACCCCAGCCGTCCGAGCATGCGCAGCATGTAACGGTTGTCGAAATTGGTGTCGACGCGCATACTGCCCGTGCCGCGCCCGTGCGCCATCGCTTCGACGCGCCGCATAAACTCCGTCGCCACCCCGCGGCCTTTCTCACCGTCGGCCACCGCCATGCGGTGCAGTACGACATACTCTCCGTCGGTGAGCCATGCCCCTTCGATGGCGTCGTAAGCGGGTTCCCCGTCGAAAACCACGGCCCCGTAGGCGATGACGTTGCCCTGTGCCGCGGCCGCTTTTGCAGGCTCTGTTTCTCCTCGTCCTCCCGCTTCTCCCGCTTTTTCCGCCTCTTCCGCCGCCGCTGCCGTTTCGTCAGCGCCGGATACTCCTGTTTTGCCGGCCGCCTCCGTGCCCGTTGTTTTCCCCGCGGCAGCCGTTACAGCCCGGAACCCCGCAGCCCCCGTGCCGTCGGTTCCCCGTGCATCCGTGCTCTTTCCCGCCTCCGGTTTCTCGAAGACCCATCCGTAGCCGCAGGCGATATCGTGTCCGATATCGGCCGTTGCCGGGTAGCCGTCCTGCCATTGCAGGCTTCCCAGTGCCCGCATCTGCGCCTGCGCCTGCCGGATGATCTCCATGATGCGCTCCGTGTCGGCGGGGCGGGCGCGCCGGAACAGTAATTTTTCGTTCATACGGCAAATATAGGATAAAATGCCGTGATACGCTACTGCACGGTAGAATATCGGTGCGGCGGAATTTCCGCCGTACTGCATTTTTCGCTACCTTTGATCTGCCATAACATACCTTCCATGAAGAATCTGCTTATCGTGTGCCTGTGCCTTGCGGCCTCATGCAGTGCCCTGCGGGGCTTTACCGATGCCGAATGCGGCGTGATCGCCTCGCAGCAGGGGCACATCATGCGCCTGTGGACGGTCGCCGACCCCGGCGATTCGCTGTTCCTGCGCCGCAAGGCTGTCCCGCTGGGGCGCGAGGAGTTGCAGTCCGCCCATTTCCGGATGCTCAAGGAGGGGATGCTGGCTACGGTGTGCGACACGACCGACCGGGGCGTGGGGATCGCCGCGCCCCAGGTCGGGGTGTCACGCAGGCTGATCGCCGTGCAGCGTTTCGACAAACCCGGTGAGCCGTTCTGCTTCTATGTCAACCCCGAAATCGTCTGGTATTCCCAGACCCGGCTTCCGGGTTCCGAAGGGTGCCTTTCCATCCCCGGTGTCTCGGGCAGTGTCCTGCGTTCGGAGAGGATCGTCGTCCGGTACCTGGACGAGGAGTCCCTGCGCATGGCCGCCGATACGGTCGAAGGGTTCACGGCCGTCATTTTCCAGCACGAGGTCGACCATCTGGACGGCGTGCTGTTCATCGACAGGCTGCTGCCGCGGTAGTCCCTGCCCGGTTGTTGCCCGGTCTATTCCGGTAGCCCTCGTCTGTCCCCTGTTATCCCCGTTCGCTTCCGGTACTCCTCGCTTGCGCTCCGGTTATTCCCGGCTGTTTCCGGGAACCTTCGGTTGCCCTCTTCCTCCACACACTCGCTCTTCTGTTATCCCTGTATAGTTCCCGGCAGCCGTGCAATCTTTTCCCGGCTGTCGCCCGCAGGACACGCCGATGGGGTAGCGATGGCCGCTCCGTTGGCCGCCTGACCGTCGGGGACGAATAATACCGCAGCGGGCGGAGCGGAACGCTTCTTCCGCTCCGCCCGTTTTTCGCTGCCCTGCCGGGAATTTCCGGCAGCCGGTTTCGCACCGTTTTCCGTGGTGCGGCTTTTTTGTCCCTCCCGCCGCCCGGACGGGATGCCTTCCGCACCTTTTTTTACGATGCTCCGTGCGTATCCTGCAAAAAATTCCGGGATAAAATCGTACATAATAGGCAAAAATCGTAGCTCCAGACCCCTGGTTGTGTCCTGCGGACTTTTATCCCGATACCCCGTCCTAAATTCGCTATTAGCGGGACAGCCCTTCTGCGGGGCGTCCCCCGGGATACCAACCAAACCTATTTTTTAACCTTAAAATTAGTGTGTATGAGTTTTTCTACTAACCGTTTTTCCCGGAAAGCACTATTACTTGTGACAGCCGTGTTCTCTGCGTCGTTGCTGTGGGCGCAGACCACCGGCATCTCCGGACGTGTGCTCGATGAGACCGGTGCGCCGGTCATCGGTGCGACGGTCATGGTCAAAGGTACCACGATCGCCACGGCGACCAATGTCGACGGTACCTTCAACCTGAAGAATACCGACCGCAACGTCACGCTCGTCGTGTCGTATGTCGGTTACGAGGCGCAACAGGTGTCGTCCAAAGGCGCCGGGTCGGTGACGATCACGCTCAAGCCCGAGGCCATCGGCATGGAGAGCGTCGAAATTGTCTCCGTGGGCTACGGTACCCAGAAACGCGAATCGGTCGTGGGGGCCATCTCCACGATCCGGCCCGAGGAACTGCGTGTCCCCGTGCGGTCGCTGAGCCAGACGCTGGCCGGTAACCTGGCGGGCGTCGTCGCACTGCAAACCTCGGGCGAGCCGGGCAAAGACGACGCCCAGTTCTGGATCCGCGGTATCGCCACCTTTACGGGCAGCCCCGATCCGCTGATCCTGGTCGACGGCATCGAGCGTCCGCTCAACGATGTCGACCCGCTGGAGATCGAGTCGTTCAGCGTCCTGAAAGACGCCAGCGCCACGGCCGTATACGGCGTACGCGGTGCCAACGGCGTTATCCTTGTCAACACGCGCCGCGGTTTCGACGGCCCGGCCCGGATCGACCTGCGTTACGAGCAGGGCTTCTCGTTCGCCAGCAAACGCCTGTCGTTCGTCGACGCCGCTACCCGCTCCGAAATGTTCAACGAGGCGGTGGATGCCGTGAATGCCTCGGCGGCACTGAAATACGGCGCCGACGAGATCAAGGCCATGCGCATGCAGACCGACCCCGAGGTCTATCCCGATGTCGACTGGCAGAAGCTCCTTATGAAAAAGGTGTCTCTTTCCGAGAAGGTGAGCGCCAACATCTCGGGCGGCGGCAAGTTCGCCCGCTACTTCACGGCCCTCTCCTTCTACAACCAAGAGGGGCAGTATGCTGTCAAACCCGGCGAATATTCATGGGTGAGCGACAAGATCGGCCGTTACGGCGAGAATGTCAACTACAAGCGCTATAACTTCCGCTCCAACGTCGACATGGACATCACCAAGACCACGGTGGTGAACCTCGGCGTGCAGGGCAACGTGACCGAGAACATGGAGCCCGTCGAGGGGTCTGCAGCCATCTACCGCGACATCATCAACGCGGCGCCGAACGCTTTCCCCGTCCGCTTCAAGGACGGCGAGCTGGCCGGCCGCGACGGCCTGAACAACCCCTATAACATGCTCACGCAGCGCGGTTGGAAGAAGACCACCGGCAATACGCTTCGCGCCAACCTGACGATCAATCAGGATTTCTCGTTCATCACCCCGGGTCTTTCGGCCAAGGTGAGCTACGCCTACGACGCCGTGAATTATTCGGTGGAGGAGCGTGCGCGCAACATCAACTTCTTTGAGGCCACGGGACGCGATCAGGACGGCGAACTGATCCGCACCGAGTGGCAGGCCGACCAGAAACAGGAGTACCTGAATTACAAACAGTCCGGCAACGGTTCCCGTACGCAGTATGTCGAGGCGGCGATCAATTACAGCCGGACGTTCGGCGAAAAGCACGAGGTCGGCGGCCTGCTGCTCGGCTTCGCCAAGGATTACCGGTTGCAGGAGGCCACGAGCGATTACCTCAAGTCGCTGCCCAACCGTTCGCTCGGCCTTGCCGGCCGTCTTACCTATGCCTACGACAAGCGTTACCTGATCGAGGCCAACATCGGTTTCAACGGTTCGGAGAACTTCGCCAAGGGCAAGCGCATGGGCGTATTCCCCGCCGTGGCTATCGGCTGGGTGGCCTCCGAGGAGAGCTTCCTGCGCAACAGCGAGGTGCTGACGTGGTTCAAGATCCGTGCGTCGGTCGGGCAGGTCGGCAACGACCAGATTCCCAGTACGCGTTTCATCTACCTGGCTACGATCAACAGCGGCGCCAACGGTTACGGCAACCTCGGCGTCAACTTCGACCAAGGAGCCGGCGGTATCGGCGAAGGTCGCATGGCCAATCAGGACGTGACGTGGGAGGTGTCGACCAAATACAACGTCGGTATCGAAACCGGGTTTTTCAACGAGTTGAAAATCAATGCTGACTTCTTCTACGAGCGGCGTGAAAACATCTTCCTCGCACCCCAGTTCTCGGAGATTTCGGGGCTTCCCAAGGATTATACCAACTACGCCAACATGGGTCTGATGGAGAACCGCGGCTTCGAGGTTTCGGCCGAATACGTCAAGCGTTTCAGCAAAGACCTCACCGTCTCCGTCCGCGGAAACTTCACCTTTGCCCGCAACAAGGTGATCGACGACGGCAAGTACTATGCCTATCCGTGGCAGGATCAGCGCGGCGTGCGTTACGGACTGACCATGGGCTACCGTGCCATGCACCTCTTCTCGCAGGAGGAGCTGGACAACATGCCCGACTACTATACGCAGTTCGGCCTGGACAAGCAGCAGCTGCGTGCCGGCGACATCCGCTACGAAGACCTCAACGACGACGGCAAGATCACCGAGGCCGACATGACGTGGATCGGCAACCCCGCGATGCCGGAGATCGTCTACGGTTTCGGTGCGTCGCTCAACTACAAGGGCTTCGACTTCTCGTTCCTCTTCCAGGGCGGAACCAACCGTTCCTCCTACCTGAGCGGCGGCTGGTATTTCTACCCGTTCCAGGCAGACCGCGGCCCGAAGTTCATGGGTAACGTGATGACCATGTTCAAGGATCGCTGGACGGTGGACAACCCCGATCCGCACGCCTTCTCGCCCCGCCTCTCCTACGGCGCCGATGCCAACAACTACAAGACTTCGACCTGGTGGCAGCGCGACAGCGGCTACCTGCGCCTGAAGAATGTCGAGATCGGCTATACGCTGCCCTCGGCCTGGGCCAGCAAGCTCCGGTGCAGCTCGCTGCGCATCTATGCCACGGGTGTGAACCTGTTTACGGTCAGCAAATTTATCTCCGACTACTGGGATCCCGAGACGGGTGCCGATGCCTATCCCATGCAGCGCCAGGTTTTCGTCGGTGTGAATTTAACCTTCTAATACAGCCTAAAGAATGAAAAAGAATATCGTATATTTAATGCTCGCGTCGCTCCTTTTGTTTACCGGCTGCGCCAACTATCTGGATCAGGATCCCGAAGACCTGAACTCGATGGACAAGATCTTCTCGTCCAAGATCGAGACCACCAAGTGGTACAACCGCATTTACAGCGACGATTTCATGGTGCAGGAGATGCATTACAGCGGCCAGATTCCCTATTTCTGGTGCACCGACGAATCGGCCTACATTCTCGAATCGCACGTGCGCAATATCGCCGAGGGGAAGATGAGCCCCGACAACTACTACGGCTATACGGGCTACAACCTCTATTTCTTCGTGCGTTACTACCAGGCCATCCGCCATTGCAACCTGTTCCTTGAAAACGTGGACAAGTGCGCCGAACTGGGCGAGATCGACCGCCGCACGATGCGTGCCGAAGCCCGCTTCATGCGTGCCTATTACCACTACCTGCTGCTGCGCCTCTACGGCCCGATCCCCATCGTAGAGACCAGCCGTTCGGCCGACCAGATCGGGGCTTCGCAGGCGCGCAACACGCTCGGCGAATGCGTCCGCTGGATCAACGGCGAGATCGACTGGGCCTGTGAAAACGGCATGCCCGCCGCCCGCGACGAGAAATTCACGCTGGGGCTCCCCACCATCGGTGCCGCCCGGGCCATCCAGTCGCGCATGCTGCTGATGGTCGCCAGCCCGCTCTTCAACGGCAATTCGGCCTACAAGAACTGGACGAATCACGACGGCACAGTGCTCATGCCCCAGACCTATGACAAGGAGCTGTGGAAGGATGCCGCCGATGCCGCCAAGACGGTCATCGACATGACCGAATACCAGTTGCTCAAACCGGCCGCTGACGCTACGTTCGATGAGATCGTGGATAACCTCCGCGCCGTGACGACCACCTGGGGCGCCGGCAAGAATACCGAGATCATCTGGGGGCACCCCAACTCGGTGCAGTGGTACGGCATGTGCGCCCTGCCGGCGCGCTGGTACGGCTGGAACGGCCGCTATTCGCTGGCCATCGGCATGATCAACGATTTCTTCATGGCCGACGGCAGCCCGAGCCGCCCGCTCGAAGAGTGGTTCGCCTCCAAGAAGTTCTCGGCCGAAGCCGGCAACGGCACCATCGCCAATACGTTCTGGATGTTCGTCGACCGCGAGCCGCGGTTCTATGCCTCGGTTCACTTCCCCAACCAGCGCCTGTCGTACGCCTACGAGAACAAGACCGACAGCTACCAGGATGCCGACGGCTACGGCGTGGTCGATTTCTGGTACTCGGGGCTGAGCGGCAACGGCAGCACCCCGGGCGACAAGAACACCTCGGGATTCTCCGTGCGCAAGAACCTCCCGCTGGATTACCGCAGCAACAAGCAGACCAGCGAGGCGACGCGTATGCTCAACGTGCCTTTCCCCATCATCCGCCTGGGTGAGGTCTACCTCAATTATGCCGAGGCCCTGAACGAGTACTACGGCACCTCCCGGCAGGACGAAGCGCTCTATTACCTCAACGAAATCCGCACCCGTGCCGGCATCCCGGCCTATGAGGGCACCTATTCGCAGGACGAGATGCGCGGGATGATCCGCCACGAGCGCAAGATCGAGCTGGCGTGGGAGTGCAACCGCTATTTCGACGTGCGCCGCTGGTTCACGGCCCATGGCCCCGACGGCGAGTTCAACCACGACGAATACGGACTGGACATGTCGCGCGGTACGGGTGCCACCGACCCGGCGTTCTTCACCCTGACCAAGGTGGCCAACAAGCGCTTCGACATCCAGCACTACTTCCTGCCCATCAAGTCTTCGGAGATCATGCTCAATACGCAGCTGGTGCAGGCGCCCTACTATTGATGGCCGCAGCCGGACACATGTTAAACTTAAAAATGGAAAATTCGCTATGAAACAGTTTTTTAAGATACTGGCGCTCGCGGCCCTGGCGCTGCCTTTCACCGGCTGCGACGTGGAGTATTCGGACATAAATATTCTGCCCGACCCGGTTTTCGAACAGAACGGGCTGTACACGGTCAATACCATATCCATCTATGACGACTACGAAACCGTCATCAATGTTTCGAGAACTGCCGGTCTGTCGAAAGAACTGGAATTGGATATCGTGGTGGACGAAACGCTGCTCGCCGAATACAACGAATTGTACAACACCGACTATAAACTGCTGGAAGCACAGTTCTACGACATTCCGAAGAATGCGCAACTTGCAAGTACGGTCAAGTCCGTCGATATTTCCGTGCGGATACATCCCAAAGCCCTGATTGCGGCCAAAGGCATGGCTGCGGCCAACAACATGCTGCTCCCCATCCGTATCTCCAATGCCTCCACGCCCGTCGAGGACGGCGGTTCGATGATGCAGGCGCTGTTGCGTTTGAACATCGTCGAGCCGATTGTGCAGGTGGAGATGCCCGAACAGATGCCGCAGCTGGAGTTCATTCCGACCATTCCGCTGCCGCAGGAAATTACGCTGAACGCCACGGCCAATTTCAACACGCTGGAGGTGGCGAAAATCGGCTATCGGGTCAATGCATCGAAAGTCGATGCCTATAACGAGGAGCACGGCACCTCTTACCAGCTGTTGCCCGAGCAGTATTATAAAATCAAGGAATCGGATTTCGATACGGAAACGCTGGAAATCGAGAGCCGCATCGAATTCGATTGCGCTGCAATCGGCGGTGAGGGCACCTACCTGCTGCCGCTCGAAATGCATTCCGACGACTATTCGGTCGTCCAGCGGGAGCCGGTTTATGTCTTGATTCAGATGTCCGAACTCAAAATATGGGTAACGAACGCCGCCGACCTCGCAAAAACGTCGGGCAAGGGAAAAATCAGGGTGCAGATGAACTCCCCGATGACTGTCGGCCAGCCTGTCGACTTCGTATTCGAACCGGAGAAGGTCGAAACCTACAACACGGAGCACGGGACTGCATTCAAGACGCTGGATGCCGCCAAGGTGGTCGTTACCCCGACTGAAATTCAGGCCGGCAGCCAATACGGCGAACTCTCGTTCGAGCTCGATCTGTCGGAATTGGATTACGACGGCGCCGATAAATACATGGTTCCGTTGACCCTCAAGAGCAGCGAACTGGTGGACGGCACGATCGTAACCGGCCCGTCGACATTCTACATCGAGGTGAACAAGACGCTCAAGGGCACCTACGACAAGGAAGTCTGGGGCGAAGAAAAAAGCAACCGCGTTTTGAAACCGGCTATTTTCATCGCAGGACAGGACGGCTATGCCGAGTCGCGGAATGCGAAGAAGCAGAAGTACATCATCAATTACAACCAGACGTGGACAGGCGGCCTGATTTACTTCAATATTTCGGACGAAACGGTCGCAGGACATCCCAACCGGCGGGTACTCGTCGATTTCTCGGATCGTCCCAACGAAAGAGCTGACGGTTATGACCAGATTGTCGATTCCGGCAGTTATCTGGACACTGACACGGGGGATATTTATTTCAACCTCCGGGTTATGGACGGTGCGTACGGTGCGACGGGCGGATTCGGTATCGAAGTGCTGCTGTCCAACCGTGCAGACCTTTGACGGTCTGGCAGGGCCGATGGCCGGGGGTACACAGGGTATCCCCCGGCCATTGGCAATCGCTGCCCTGCTGGCAGGGGGCTGCTCCGGCCTGTAACCTTTCCGGCACAGATCGCCGCGCTGAAAACCCTGAAATGATTGAATTTTAAATATACCGATTATGAAAAAAATGCGATTCTTTTTGTGCGTAGTCCTGTCGGCCGCGGCGCTTTGGTCGTGCGGCGGCGACGGTGACGGCGAGCCCGGGCCCGAACCTCCCGTGCCGCCCGTCGTGGATCCCAATGCCGTCGAGGTCGTCAACAGCGGCTTCGAAAAGGGGCTCGAAGGCTGGACGCGCGTCGATTTCCACAACGGCGGCAAGGTGACGGTCGAGGTGGTCGAGGGTGCCGGCGTCAACGACAGCCGCTGCATCAAGATCCAGCAGTTCCCCGAGAACGGCCGTTGCGGCGTGGGCATCAAACAGAAGCTTACGGGGCTGGAACCCGACCAGATGTACCGCATGTATGCCAAGGTCAAATATTCGGACATTCCGCAGGACGAGGGGCGCGGCGCCATCCTGTTCGACATGTCCCAGAAGCAGTTCTGGGGCGCCTCGAAATTCCTCTACGGCACCAACCTCAGGAACTGGACGTCGCTCCATTTCGACTTCCTTTCGCAGGACGACGGGACTGCCGAGATCGTCTGCTCGCTGGGGTTCCGTTACGGCGGGACGACCAACGGCGGCTATTCGACCGGCACGGCCTACTTCGACAACGTGAGCGTGGTGAAGGTCACCGACGAACTTTTCATGCAGGAAGGCGAGCATATCCGCCTCTTCGTCGAACCCTCGCAGGTCTACGCCTCGGCGTCGCAGATCACCGAGTGGATCGCCAACCTGGACAGGATGTACGAGTCGTATGCCGACCTGGTGGGGGCGACCCCGCACGAGGGGCGCAAGCTGGCGATCCTTTCGTCGCGCGGGCTCGAAAGCGGTTATTGGGCGCTGGCGGGCTATCCCATCCTGTGGAGCAGCAACTATTCGGCCGTCACCTCGACCTTCGAGGAGCTGGCGCAGCACGGCACCTGGAGCTTCGGCCTGATGCACGAACTGGGGCACGTCTTCAACCTGGGCAATTCGAGCTGGAACTGGAACGACGAGATGTTCGCCAATTTCCGGATGCAGTACGGCCTGGAACAGAACCAGGGCAAGGTCTGGATGGACGAACGGGTCTACACCGGGCGCGAGATTCTCGACATGTACAAGAAGGATTACGACAATACGGTCTACACGCAGGTCAACGACAACGGCATCCATTACATGCTCGGTCGTCTGGCCGGCCCGGGCGGCATCGGCTGGGAACCTTTCAAGGCCGCTTTCCGCGAACTGACGACCACGGGCGGGGCGCCCTCGGGCAAATACGACAAGTTCGAATACCTGCTTTCGCTGCTTTCCAAGCACGCTACCCGGCTGACCGGGCGCGACGTGGATGTCAGGACGCAGTATTTCACCGAGGCCGAGCTGGCTTCGATCCGCAAACAGTTGCAATAATAACCGCCGTATCCCGTCGCGGGGCGATGCGTCGCCTCTGCCGGGCGGCAATTAATACCCAATGCGAAAAATGAAGAGAGTGGTATTTCTACTCGCCGCCATCGCGGCGTGCGTGCTGTGCCTGTGCGCCTTCGGTTCGAAGGTCAAGGTCTTCTCCGACAATTTCGACCGGCCCGAAAGGTTCGCGCGCTACTGGAACCATAATGCCGGGGAGGTGCCCGGCACGGTCGAATACCTGCCCGGCGGCGGTGCCGACGGCGGCGGATGCGTGAAGATCGCCAGCGCCGAAAAGACCGCCCTGGCCATCAAACACAAACTTACGGGGCTGCATCCCGGCAAGCTCTACCGCCTGAGTGCGCTGATGAAGTGCGACAGCGTGCAGGACGGCCGCGGCGCCGTGCTCTACCTCGACCCCGAGGGGCTGGAACAGTCGTGGAATGCCTCGGAGTTCGCCTACGGCACCAACGACTGGACGGAAGTGTATATGGATTTCGTGCCCGACCGGCAGGGCGAAGCCGTCGTCTGCTGCGGCCTGGGATTCCCCTGGGGCACCTACAACGGAGGCAAGGCCTCGGGGACGGTGTGGTACGACAACGTGAAGGTCACACCGGCGCCCGAAGAGGCCCTCTATACCCGCGAGGGCGAACACATCGTGCTGAAACTCGACCGCGACAAGGTGACCGTCTCCGATGCCGACATCGACGCCTGGCTCTCGAAGCTCGACCGCACGTACGAGGCTTACCGCGACCTGGTGGGCGACGTGCCCTTCGACGGGCGCAAAATCATGATCCTCAACACGCCGGGCATCGAACCCGGTTACTGGGCGCTGGCCGGCAACCCGATCCTGTGGAACAGCCACGTCGCCGTATCGAAGCTGCTCGACCGCACGGTCGAGTTCGGCGACTGGGGCTTCGGCATCATCCACGAGATCGGCCATGTCTTCTCGCAGGGAAACATTTCGGGTACGGGACGCTGGAACTGGAACGACGAGATTTTCGCCAATTTCCGCATGTCCTATGCCCTCGAAGCGTGCGACGGTACGATGTCGCAGCGCGACATCTGCTACCGGGGTGCCGACGTAATCAACTACTACAAGATTTTCTACGACGAAACCATCGGCGCCGGCATCCCCAAGAATAACGGCGATGCCCTGCATTACACCTTCCTGCGCATCAAGGAGCGTTACGGGTGGGACGTCTACAAAAAGGCGTTCCGCGAACTCTACGCGCTCGGCGACTCGGGGCAGGAAGGGCTCGAGACGCCCTACGACAAATTCCTCTTCTTCCTCTCCTACGTTTCGAAGGCCGCGGGCGAAGATGTCGTGGCGGCGACCTATACGCCCGGGGAACTGGCCCTGATCGAGGAATCGCTTAGAAACTGATGCCGATGAATACCTTGCGAACAGCCCTCCTGGCCCTGGTCGTGGCCGCCGCGTTCCGCGCTGCCGCACAACCGGTCTATACCTTCCGCGTCAAGGTCGGCATCGACCGCGAATCGGTCGATTCGCTGGGCGGGCGCGACCGGGTCGTGCAACTGACCGAAGATATGTTCCGGCGCGTCAACCGTGCTTTCAACTACGGGGCGCAGCTGCGTGCGGTCTACGATTTCGTGGTGGACTGGGACGCCTTCTACATCTACGACGGCGTGTCGGCCGACCAGATCCGCAAGCCCCATCCCGACCACGATTATCTGGTGGTGATGGACGGTTACAAATCCGATCCCCGCGAGACGGGCGGCGGCTGGTACGGCGACGAGATCCAGACCATCTACCATTCGCGCACGCACAACGACCGTTTCAACAGCCCGTTCGAGAAGAATGCCATCGACGGCATCATCCACGAGTTCGGCCATGCGCGGGGCGTCCCCGACATCTATGCCATGAAGGTCGACGCGGACAAGAACCCCGTCAACGGACAGGCGTTTTCCGGCGTGCGGTGCATCATGAATTATCCCTATGGCGAGGAGCTCTGGAGCGACTATGCCGTCCGCATGATCAACCATGCCGCCGACCGCAATGTCGACATCGACGACCTGGTGGCGGGCGTGTTGCCCGACCGTATCCGGGTCGAGGTGGCGGATGCCGACGCAAGCCCGGCCAAAGGGGCTGTCGTGCGGTTCTATCCCGTGCGGTGGTACACCTATACGGTGACCGCCGAGCCGCAGGCCGAGGCCGCGACCGACCGCCGCGGACGCTGTACGGTTCCCGTTGCGCGAATTTTCGAACCCGAGCAGGAGTTCGGCGTGCGCTATTGCAACTGCCTGGTCGAAGCGGAATACGGCGGCGTGAAAGCCTATGGCTGGCTGCCGCTCTACGAGTTGCAGAACGCCCGTTTTGCCGGGCAGCGGGAGCATACGCTCCGGCTGCGGCTCAAACGCGGCTGCGGGCTGGTTCGCGCCGTAGGAATTGACGAATAATTGCTATCTTTAGGGCTCTTAATCACAAAACACCGAACTATGACAGGAAGAACCTTACTGACTTGCATTTTCATGCTGTCCGCAGTTGCCGTATGCGGACAACGCTGGCAGATCGCCCCCGACGGGCGGGGCATCGTGTGGAAGGTCGGCAGCGACATCCCGCACGACGACCACATCGAGATGAGCGGCGAGCGAATGGCCTTCGTGCTCCGCTGGGGCGTTGACTCGCGCGGGGCGTTCCGCCAGGAGCGTTCGCTCGTCTTCCCCCTGCTGCGCACCCTGCCCAACAACACCCACGCCAGCCTGATGTACCGCATGGCCGCGGACATCCCTTCGCTGCTGGGCGTGGACGGCCTGGCCTTGCAGGACGAACGGGTCGGGCAGGTGGCCATCGACGGTGCGCTGGAGGTGCGGAGCCGCTGGGGCGTCGGTAAGATGAACGTCGGTTCGGCGCGGGACATGAAACCCGAGCCCGTCGTGGAGATGACGCGTACGATCTTCCCTTCGCGCACGCTGCCGCTCATGTGCGAGCGCTACACGCTGCGTAACGTCGGGGCGAAGCCGCTGACGGTTTCCGTACCCGAATTCTCGCAGGTCGTGACGACCGATCCGGCCAAGGGCCTCACGGGCAGCTATGTCGTGCGGGGCGACATCGCGGGCAGCGGCACCTTTACGCTTGCCGCGGGGGACTCGCTCGCGTTCGACGCCGTGTTCCAGGCCTACCCGGGCGGCGGAGAGCCCCTGCACCCCGACGTGGCGGCCGAGTTGGCCGCCCGGATGGCGTTCGTCAGGGAGTGCATCGACGCGAACCTCGTGCTCGAAACCCCCGACCCGGTGATCGACACCCAATTCCGCTATGCCAAGCTGCGGGCTGCCGAGAGCATCGTTGCGACCAAGGGCGGCTACATGCACGCCCCCGGCGGCGAATCCTACTATGCGGCCATCTGGGCCAACGACCAGGCCGAATACGTCAACCCCTTCTTCCCCTTCCTGGGCTACGGGGTGGGCAATGCCTCGGCGCTCAACTCGTTCCGCCATTTCGCCCGCTTCATGAACCCCGCATACGAACCGCTGCCCAGCTCGGTCATCGCCGAGGGCGACGACATCTGGAACGGCGCGGGCGACCGCGGCGACGCCGCGATGATCGCCTGCGGGGCGGCACGCTACGCCCTTGCGCGCGGTGACCGTGCCGAGGCCGCCGAGCTGTGGCCGCTCGTCGAGTGGTGCCTCGAATACTGCCGCCGCCAGCTTACGCCCGACGGCGTCGTGGCTTCCGACACCGACGAACTGGAGGGGCGTTTCCCCACCGGCGATGCCAACCTCTGCACCTCGACGCTCTATTACGATGCACTGCTGTCGGCCGTGTCGCTCGGCCGCGAGCTGGGTGTGGAATCCGCCCAGACCGCCCGCTATGCCGCACAGGCCAGGGCGCTCGCCCGAGCTATCGACGCGCACTTCGGCGGTGAGGTCGGCGGGTACGACACCTACCGCTACTATGCGGGCAATACGCTGCTGCGCTCGTGGATCTGCATGCCGCTGATCGTGGGGCTGAAGGAGCGCAGCGAAGGCACCGTCCGGGCGTTGCTCGGCCCCGAGCTGATGACCGACGACGGCCTGCTGACCCAGCAGGGCAGCTCGACGTTCTGGGATCGCTCGACGCTCTACGCCCTGCGCGGGATCTACAACGTGGGGCAGGCCGACCGCGCGACCGAACTGCTGCACCGCTATTCGCAGCGGCGCCTGCTGGGCGACCATGTGCCTTATCCCATCGAGGCGTGGCCCGAAGGCTCGCAGCGCCACCTTTCGGCCGAGAGTGGGCTCTACTGCCGCATCATCACCGAGGGTCTGTTCGGCATCCGCCCCACGGGGCTGCGGTCGTTCGACCTCACGCCTTCCATGCCCGCTGCCTGGAAGAGCATGTCCCTGCGCCATATCCGGGCGTTCGGCTCCGATTTCGACATCACGGTCGCGCGCGTGGCGGACGGCAGGCTCCGCATTACGGTGGCCCGGCCCGGCGCAAAACCGAAAATATACCGCGCGGCACCCGGCGCGACGATACGGGTGAAACTAACCGATTAACAATCCGATTTACCTATGAACCTTTTCCGCTGCTTCGCCATTTCGTTTGCATTGTCCTTCGCGGCCGCCTGCTCGTCCGGCCCCGGGACTGATTTCAAAGTCGCCTCGCCCGACGGGACGCTCTGCGTCGGGATCCGTGCGGCCGACTCGCTGACCTATACCGTGACCCGCCACGGTACGCCCGTGCTGCAGCCTTCGGCCATCGGGCTGCACTTCGCCGACGGTACGGTGCTGGGACGCGGTGCGAAGGTGACCGATGCGCGGCGCGAAACGGTGGAACGGGTCGTCGAGGCCCCCTTCTACCGGCAGGCACGCTTCACGGAGCATTACAACCAGCTGCGGCTTACCTTCGAAGGCGGTTATGCCGTGACTTTCCGGGTCTTCGACCAGGGTTGCGCCTACCGTATCGAAACGCATCTGCCGGGCGAACGAACCGTGGCCGGTGAAGTGGCCGAGTTCAATTTCGCGGGCGACCCCGGGGTGTTCGCCGCCTATTCCGACGGCCTGTGCAACGCCTACCAGAGCCAGTATGAGAAGTGCCGCCTGAGCGCGCTGGGGACGGAAAAACCCGTCCTGCTGCCGCTGGCCGCCGACTGCGGCGCCGCCGGCCGCGTGTTGGTCTGCGAAGCCGACCTGGAAGCCTATCCCGGCATGTTCCTGACGCCCTCGGCGGGCGGCCTGCGGGGGCTGTTTGCCGCCGTGCCCGACAGTTGCTACCTTCACGAGCGCCGCTGCCAGGAGAAGGTCGCCACGCGCCATGACTATATCGCCCGCGTCGAGGGCACGCGGACATATCCGTGGCGTATTCTCGCCGTGGCCGACGAAGACCGCGAACTCCCGACCAACGACCTGGTCTATGCCCTCGCCGCAGAGAACCGCATCGGCGACTGCTCGTGGGTGAAGCCCGGCAAGGTGGCCTGGGAGTGGTGGAACGACTGGGGGCTGACGGGCGTGGACTTCGAGCCGGGCATCAACACGCGAACCTATAAGGCCTATATCGACTTCGCGGCCGACTACGGGCTCGAATACGTCGTGCTGGACGAAGGGTGGTCGGATCCGAAGGCCGGCGACGTGATGTCCGTGGTCGAGCAGATCGACCTGCCCGAACTGGTGCGTTATGCCGACGCCAAAGGTGTCGGGCTGATGCTGTGGGTCGTGGGCAACGTGCTCGACGCCAAGCTCGAAGAGGCGTGTAGCTACTATGCCGGATTAGGTATCCGCGGCTTCAAGGTCGACTTTATCGACCGCGACGACCAGAAGGCCGTCGAGCTGGTCTACCGCCTTGCCCGGGTCGCCGCCGCGCACCGCCTGGTGCTCGATATCCACGGCGTCTACAAACCCACGGGTCAGAACCGCACCTATCCCAATATCGTCAATTTCGAAAGCGTCTTCGGGCTGGAGGAACTCAAGTGGAGCAATCCCGACATGCCGCTCTACGACGTGACCTTCCCCTTCATCCGCATGGTGCAGGGCCCGGTGGACTACACCCCCGGCGCCTACCGCAATGCCACGCGCGAAGGCTTCCGGATCGACTACCGCAACCCGATGAGCCAGGGCACGCGGGCGCACCAGGTGGCGGCTTACGTGGTTTTCGACGCACCGCTGGTGATGCTCTGTGACTCTCCGACGCGCTACATGGCCGACGAGGCCTGCACGCGCTTCATCGCTTCGCTGCCCGTCGTGTTCGATACGACGCGGGTGCTCGCGGGCGAGATCGGCGAATATATCGTCACGGCACGCAAACGGCAGGATTGCTGGTATGTGGGCGGGCTTACCGGCTGGACGCCGCGCACGCTCGATGTCGACCTGTCGCTGCTCGACCCCGGGCGGGAGTATACGGCCACGCTGCTCGCCGACGACGGCCGCTCGGCCGCGGAACCCACCCGATATACGATCTCCACGCAACGGGTGACCTCCGCGACACGGCTGCAAATACCCGTGGCGCCCGGCGGCGGCTTCGCGCTGAAGATCGAACCGGCTGATAACAAATAACCCTATCCGAAAAATACGACCCTTATGAACCGAACCCTGAGAAAATGCTGCGCCGCCCTGCTGGCCATCCTGGCCGTATATGCGGCACCTGCGGCGGAAAAAACCGTCTACCTGAAAGATTTCCTTGCGCCCGGCGCTGCCGGGACGGATGCCGTGCCCGCCGTGCGGGCCGCGCTGGAACACTGTGCCCAAATCGGCGCCTCGCGGCTCGTGCTGCCCGGCGGCCAGCTCCGCATGCGCCCCGACCGGGCGGTCGAAAAGTACCAGTTCATCAGCAACAACGACGAGAGCCTCAAGCGCATTGCGTTCGACCTGGTGGGTATGCGCGACTTCGAGATCGACGGCAACGGCACCGAACTGCTCTTCACGGGCTTCATCTCGCCGTTCAGCCTCGAAGACTGTGAGAACATTACGGTGCGTGACCTGACGATCGACTTCACCCGTACGTTCAATTCCGAGGGCACCGTTGTGGCGAAGGGCGACGGTTGGCTGGAAATCGAGTTCCCCGAAGATTACCTCTGCGACATCGTCAACGGCTGCCTGCGTTTCCGCGATGCCGAGGGTACGGTGTACCCCTTCTCCAACCTGCTGGAGTTCGACGCCGTGCGGCGCGAACCGGCGTTCCGTGCCACGGACTACTGGCTGTCGAACCGGACGATCCCGGCCGAAAAATGCGCCAACGGCAACATCCGCATCCTGCGCAAAGACCTGACCGCCACGGTCGGCAACGTGATGGTATTCGGCGCGGCTGCGCGTTACAACCCCGGTTTCACGCTCGCCGACTGCCGGGGCGTTGCCATCCGCGACGTCAACCTCTACCACTGCGGCGGCATGGGTGTGATCGCGCAGCGCAGCCGCGACATCGAGCTTCGCAAGCTGGTGATCGTCCCCTCGCCCGGCAAGGGACGCATGATCAGCATTACGGCCGATGCCACGCACTACGTCAACTGCGGCGGCTACATCCGCATGATCGACTGCACGTTCGAGAACCAGAAAGACGACGCGACGAATATCCACGGGCTGTACATGGCCGTCGAAAAGGTCGGGGACGCCGACAAACTGCTGCTCCGCTGGCGCAACTCGGGGCAGTACGGCGTGGATTTCATCGTGCCGGGGATGACCCTCGAACTGGTCGACAACAACAACGTGGAGACCTATGCCCGCCGGACGGTGAAGTCAGTCAGGCGACTCAACAAGGTTTACACCGAAGTCACCTTCACCGAGCCGCTCCCCGACGGGGTCGAGCCCATGCATGTCGTGGCGGCCGACGATGAATATCCCGAGGTGCTCATCAAGGGTTGCCGCATGCGCGGCAACCGGGCGCGCGGACTGCTGCTGGGCTCGCGCAACCGCATGGTCATCGAGGATAACTACTTCCACATCGCCGGGGCGGCCATCCTGATCGAAGGCGACGCCAACTACTGGTACGAGCAGTCGGGCGTGCGCGACGTGGTGATCCGCCGCAACCTCTTCGAGAACGGCAACTACGGCAGTCCCGGTTGGGGCTCGGCATGTATTGCCGTGGGCAGCGGCATCCCCGACCGCGAGACCAGCCGCTACCACCGCAACATCCGGGTCGAGGGTAACACCTTCCGCGTGTTCGACCCGCGTATCGTCAACCTCTACTGTGTCGACGGGTTCGTGTTCACGCGCGACAACGTCATCGAATACACCGACGATTATCCCTATGTACTCGACGAAAAGCGCAATTTCATCACGCGGAATTGCGACCGCGTGGTCGTCGATAAGAAACAGACCGATAAAAAATAAACGACTTTTTCCGATGAAACGGCTCTTTTCCGTCGTGCTGGCGCTATTGCTGGCCGTGCAGCTCCCGGCGCGGGTGAAACTCCCCGCCGTGCTGGGGAGCAATATGGTGTTGCAACGCAATACGGAAGTGAATTTCTGGGGCGAAGCATCGCCACGCAGCCGGGTGCGGGTCACTGCCTCGTGGGACGGCCGCACGCATGAAACCCGGGCCGATGCCTCGGGCCGCTGGGCGCTGAAGCTCCCCACGGGCGAAGCCGGAGGCCCCTATACCGTGACCCTCAGCGACGGCGAACCGCTCGTGCTCGACAATGTCCTCGTGGGCGAGGTGTGGGTCTGCTCGGGACAGTCCAACATGGAGATGCCCGTGAGCGGATTCATGTTCCAACCCGTCGAAGGGGCGGTCGATGCCATCGCCGATGCGGGCATGTACCCCGGCATTCGGATGTTCACCGTCCCCAGGGTCTCGTCCAAGACGCCCCTGGACGATTGCGATGCGGCCTGGCAGACCGCGACGCCCGCCTCCGTCGGCCAGTTCAGCGCCGTTGGCTATTTCTTCGGGCGTATGCTCTACAAGGCATTGGGCATTCCGGTCGGGCTCATCACTCCCAACTGGGGCGGTTCGACCATCGAGGCGTGGATGACCGTCGACGCCATCGACGCGACGCCGGGCATCGACCACGCCGTCGCCAAGTCGGGAACCTACGACAACAGTATCCCGCAGCGGCTCTACAACGGGATGATCCTGCCCGTCTGCCGCTATACGGCCAAAGGGTTCATCTGGTACCAGGGCGAGTCGAACCGCAGGAACTGGTACGATTACAAGGCGTTGCAGGTTTCGCTCGTCAAACTCTGGCGCAACGCGTGGGGCGACGCGAAGATGCCGTTCTACTATACGCAGCTGGCGCCTTACCGCTACGAGGGCGACACACTGCGTTCGCTGCCGCTGGTGATCGAGGCGCAGTACCGTGCGCTGGCCGAAATCCCGCACTCGGGGATCGCCGCCACGACCGACCTGGGCAACCCGACCTGCATCCATCCGGCGCGCAAGCGCGAAGTGGGGGAGCGGCTGGCGTTCCTCGCCCTGGCGAACGATTACGGGGTGACGGGGCTGCCCGCCCCGGCGCCGGTATACAAGTCGATGGAGCGCGACGGCAATAAACTGGTGCTGACTTTCGACAACCTGCCCGTCCGGGCCCAAAACGGCGTCGACAGTTTCGTGGCCTTCGGCCCTGATGGTTATCGCCGTCCGGGCGGTTTCGAGATTGCGGGCGAAGACCGGGTTTTCCACCCTGCCGTTGCGAATTTCAAATATTGGGACAACCGGATCGAAGTGAGCTCCGACCGGGTGCCCGACCCTGTGGCGGTGCGCTACGCCTTCCGCAATTACTGTCCCGAAGCCAATGTCGTGACGACGATGGGACAGCCCCTTGCGCCGTTCCGCACCGACGACTGGCCGCTGGACGATATCGGTGAGATCAGGTAAACATCCGGCGGCCATGAATCCCGAATTCCCCCCCCCTCTTCCCGGCTCATTTCCGGGTACTCCCTGTTATTCACGGGGATAGCGACCCGTATCCTGTGTCTGTATTGCGGATGGCATCGGCCGTCCGCCCGGGGGCGGCATGTCTTCGGGGCGGGGCGGCGGATTGCGGCGCGTAAGGGCGGTGCCCCGACGGTTGATGTTTCCTGTCGCGGAGCTGGATGCTGTATTTCGGATTGTCTGAATTGAGTATAATGGAGCCTAATATTTGTATATATTACGGAAAGAGAGTATTTTTCTCATCGGATGCTTCCGCCCCGGGAGAGGTTGCGTCGGGGTTTTCGGGAGGAAATTACAAGTATTATAACGTTCTCTAAAAGGTCGGCGCTATGGAATCGAGGGTGAAATGTGCGGTATGTGCGGTCGTGATGTGTCTGGTGTTGCGTGCAGGGAACGGTATGGAGCACAAATTCAGGTATTATACCGACAACAGCGGGTTGTCGTCGAATACCATCCAGTGCCTCTACCAGGATGACAAGGGGTATGTCTGGGTCGGCACGGCCGACGGCCTCGACCGGTTCAACTCCTACGATTTCACCAACTACCGCTCCGATTACCGCCGCCGCAATACGCTCGAAAACAACTGTATTTACAGTCTTTGCGGCGAAGGGTTCCCCAACGGCGACCGCATATGGGTCGGAACCAGCGACGGGGTCTATATTTTCGACTCGAAGGACGAGTCGTTCGTCCACCTGCCCATCCTGGGCAGCGATGGCCGGGAGCGCCGCAACCTGCTGGTCTATTCGCTTGCGGCGGACGTCGCGGGCAACATGTGGATCGGGACGCTCGGCGACGGCCTCTACCGTTACAGCCTCAAGAGCGGCACGTTCGAACACTATAACGCCGCGAAATACCCCGAAGCGTTCTCGTCCGACGTCATCGTGAAAATCGTGCTCGACCACGACAACAACATCTGGGTGGCTTCGGGCGGCGGTTCGCTGCTGAGCCGCTACAACCCCGAGAACAACCGTTTTTCGACCTTCCGGGTCGAGGACACGCTCACGCGCGAGCCGATCTCGCGTATCAGTACCATGTGCCAGGATTCCTTCGGCGACATCTGGATCGCGGGGTATGCCTGCGAGCTCTACAAGTTCGAACTTTCGCGGCTGACGTTCACCTGCAACCGCCCGGAGGACGGCGAGGCGTATGGCCGCGTGCGGAGCATGATCGAATACACCCCGGGGATAATCATGCTCGGGACGGATCACGGCCTGGTGAATTTCAATACCAAGAACCGCAGTTTCGAGCATGTCGACAACGGCACGACCAACCGGAACGGACGGCTCAACGACAAATTCATCCACTCCATCCTCAAGGATCGTGACGGCGGCGTGTGGATCGGAACCTATTTCGGCGGCATCAACTACCTCTCGCCGCTCAGTTCGCTTTTCACGCTCATCGAGGCCGGCGAGGGGTGCGGGCATATCATCAGCAAATTCTGCGAGGATCCCGAGGGGAATATCTGGATCGGCAGCGACGACGGGGGGCTGAGCCTTTACAACCCGCGTACGGGCAGCTATACGCCCGTGGCGGTCGACCCGCGCGACCGGGCGCTCAACATCCATGCGCTCACCATCGACGGCGGATGGCTGTGGGTCGGGACGTATGGCGACGGGCTTTACCGTATCGACCTGCGCACGCGGCAGATGAAGCACTTCACGCAGGCCGGCACGGGACTCGACAATCTCGACGTCTATTCGGTTTTCCGCGATTCGCGGGGGCAGTTGTGGATCGGCACCAAAATGGGCATCTGCCGTTACGACGACGTTTCGCAGACCATCACGTGCGCATTCGGCCTGGGACATAACAGCGACGTGGTGGACATCTGCGAGGATGCCCGCGGGCACCTGTGGTTCGCGTCGCTGGGCAAGGGGTTGATCCGCTACGGGTTCGACGACGGCCGGTTCGCCCTCTGTTCGCACGATTCCGGGGGCGGGCTTTCCGATTTCGTGAGCTGCCTGGCCGTCGAGGGGGACAACCTGTGGATCGGCACCCACGGCTGCGGGCTTTGCCGTTACGACATCGCGGCCGACACGCTCTCCAGGGAGTTCGACATGCTGCCCTACGGCAACTGCGCCGTGTTCCAGATCGTGCAGAACGGCGGCGAACTGTGGCTCACGACCAACCGCGGGCTGCTGAAATACAGCCCCGGGAACGGCCCGCAGTCGATCTACAAGTTCACCTCCGACGACGGACTGCTGGCCAATATCTTCAATGCCAATTCGGGCATCAAGTCCTCGACCGGGCATATCTACATCGGCTGCAACAACGGCATCAACAAGTTCTATCCCTATGATTTCACGCGCCGCGAGAATTCGGCCAAGCTCAGCGTCGTCTTCCCCGATTTCAAGCTTTTCAACCGCAGCGTGCCCGTGGACGGCCGGCTGCTGTCCAATACCATCGACTGCCAGCGCTCGGTGCGCCTGCGCGGACGGAAGATGTCGTTCAGCCTCGATTTCATTGCGCTCAACTTCTCCTCGCCGCTGAGGACCGTCTACCGTTACCGGCTGGAGAACTTCGACGACAAATGGATCACCACCGGCCTGGACGAAGGGGCCGGGGTGCAGCATGTCTCCTACACCAACCTGCCGCCGAATCGTTACCGCTTCGTCGTGAGCGCCTCGACCGGCGGCGAGCAGTTCGGCGAGGAGGCCGTGGTCGAGATCCTCGTGCTGCCGCCGTGGTGGATGGCTCGCGCCATGGTCGTGGCCTACGGCGTGCTGGCTCTGCTGGCCGTGGCGGGGGGGGGGGGGTGGGGGGGGGGTGGCGGGCGGCGGCCTGTGGCTGCGCCGCAGGATCGGCCGCGCGCACCGCGAGCAGATCGCCTCGATCACCCGCAAGAACAAGCTCGACCTGCTCGAGGCCAAGGTCAGCCTCTTCACGGAAGTGGCCAACGAAATACGTACGCCCGTCGCGCTGATTGCCGCGCCCGTCGAGGAGATCGCCAAGCGCGCCGGGGATTTGCCCGGGCTCCGCGACGACGTGGACATCATCCGCAAGAACTGCGAGCGGCTGCGGACGCTGGTCGACCAGATCCTGAACCTGAAAAGCGCGGAGGAGGGCGAGCATGCCGCCTCCTGCGTTCCGGAGCGCGTCGACGTACGGGAAGTATTGCGGACGGTGGTCGCGGCGGTGGGGGATGCCGTCCTGCGGCGGGGTATCGCGGTGCACCTCGGGCTGCCCGGCGAAGCCCTCACGGCCGAGATGTGCTGCGACCACTTCTCGAAGATCATGGGCCAGATACTCGGTAATGCCTACCAGTTCGCCGAAAGCCGCATCGACGTGACGCTCGAAGGCCCCGGCGGGGAGGTGCCCGGCGATGTGTTCCGGGTGCGTGTCCGCGACGACGGCGCGGGGATAGACCGGGCGGAGAAGGCACGCATATTCGAACCTTTCTATACGTCGGACAAGTGTGTCTCCGGCAGCGGGCTGGGGCTGGGGCTCGCCGTGGCGAAGAGCCTGGCGACCCGGATGGGCGCCGTGCTCGGGGTCGAAAGTGCCGTGGGACAGTGGACGGAGTTTACGGTGACGGTTCCGCTCGGTGCACCCCGTCCCGTCCCCGGGTCGGATGGCGATTCCGGAGTGCCTGCCGGGCAGCCGGCCGTGGCGGCCGTGCAGCCCGAGGTGCAGAAACGGCTGCCCGACATCCTGCTGGCCGAGGATAATGCCGACTTCGCGGACTTTTTCGTGCGGCATCTTTCCGGCAGCTATACGATTCATTGTGTGGCGGACGGGCGGGAGGCGCTCGACCTGCTCCGGAGCCGGGGCATCGCGGCCGTTGTGAGCGACGTGGCGATGAAAGGGATGGACGGCGTGGCGCTCTGCGCGGCGATCCGCAACGACCCGGCGCTGGATCACCTCCCCGTGGTGCTGGTTTCGGTGGACTCCTCTTCGGCGGCGAAGGTGCGTGCGCTGGAGGCGGGTGCCGACGCCTACCTCGAAAAGCCGCTGTCGGTGGATTACCTCGACCGCCAAATCCGGGCACTTATCGACATTCGGGGCCGGTTGCGCCTGAAATTCTCGAAGATGCCCTACCTGGTCATGGACGGGGATGCGGCGAGCCCTTCGGGCAACCGTTTCATGGCGCAGGTGAACCAGTATGTCATGGACAACATCTCCAATTCGAACCTTTCGGTCGAGGACATCGCCGCAGCCGTGAATGTCAGCCGTACGCTCTTTTTCTCGCGCATCAAGTCGCTGACGGGCACTACGCCCAACGAGTTCTTGCGTTCCACGCGCCTCAGGGTGGCCGCCGACTTGCTTTCCAAACCCAACGACTTGCGTGTTACGGAGATATGCTATATGGTGGGCTTCACGTCGACCTCCTATTTCGCCAAGTGTTTCCATGCGCAGTTCGGGATGCTGCCCACCGAATTCATGGAGAAATACCGCCGGGAATAGGCCGCCTCATCCCGTAGCCGATGCGCAGCAGTATGAGCAGGAGCAGCGTCACGGCCAGTTCGGCCGCCGGTACCGCGAGCCAGATCCCCGCGACGCCCGCCAGCCGCGGCAGCACGAGGAAGCAGAAAGCCATCAGCACGATGCCCCGAAGCACGGTGAGCCCCGTCGCAAGCCGTCCCCGTTCGATGCTCTGGTAGTAGCCGATCGTGACGACGTTGATTCCGAAAAAGGGATACCCGGCGGCGAAGAGCGGCAGGCCGCGCACGGCGATTGCATAGGCCGGGGCGTCGGGCGTCAGGAACAGCCCCACGATCCACGGGCTGAACAGCCATGTGAACCCGAATACCGCCAGCCCGCAGGCGAACGCCGAGCCGAGTGCCATCCTGAACGCATCCCTGCCGCGCCGCATCAACCCTGCGCCGTAGTTGTAGCTGATGATCGGCTGTGCCGACTGGATGATGCCGTTGTAGACCATGAAGATGATCGGGAAGATATAGCAGGCGATGCTGTACGCCGCCACGCCGTCCTTGCCGATGTAGCGGATGAACGTATAGTTGCCCACGATCATCAGGCACGAGATCGCCAGTTCGCTCAGCAGCGCCGGGAACCCGATGTAGGTCATGTAGCCCAGGTTGCGGGCCGTGAGGCGCAGGCTCTTGTAGCTGGTTTTGAGCTTCACGAAATGCAGCGTGCGGCTGCTGCGCAGCATGTACCGCAGCATCACGCCCGAGCCTACGATATAGCCGATGCCCGTTGCGATGGCCGCGCCTGCGAGCCCCCACCCGAATTCGAAGATGAAGAGGTAGTCGAGTACGATGTTTATGCAGGCCGCCATGATGTTGCACGCCATGGCGAACCGGGGCGCGCCGTCGAGCCGCACGATGAACATCAGGATGTTGAAGACGGCCAGCGGCGCGAGGAAGAGCGTGAACCACACGAGGTATTCGCGCGCGGGAACCATCAGCTCGGGCGGCGTGCCCAACAGCAGCAGCAACGGTTTGTGGCAATGGATCAGCAGGGCGCTGAGCAGCGCGATCAGCAGGGCCGGTATGACCAGCGACTGCGTGATGTTGATCTGGGCCACGCGGCGTTTGCCCTGTGCCAGGTTCACCGACGCCACCACCGAGCCGCCCATGCCGAACATCAGCCCGAGCCCCGTGCCGAGCGTGAAGAGCGGGGCGGTGAGGTTGACTGCCGCCAGTGCGTCGCTGCCGATGCCGCGGCCTACGAATATCCCGTCGGTGATGACGAACACCGCCGAGAAGACCATCCCCATGACCGTGGGGAAAAGAAAGCGGCGGAAGAGTTTGCCGACCGCCGTGCCTTTGTAATCGATACTGTCGCGTAACATAGTTGCACCTCTTTTTTTTGAGGTGGTGCAAAAGTAAGGCATTCTGCGCCGGGAAAAGTTATCTTATGGTAATTTCCGTGTCATTTGACCCCGGCGCGGATGCGGCTCAGGCTTTGGGGCGTGAGAAAGAGGTAGGCCGCGAGGTCTTTCAGGGCGATGCGCTGCATCAGCTGGGGATATTTGCGCAACATGAGGCCGTACTGTTCGCGTTTGTCGCGCCAGGCATAGTCGGCGAAATAGTCCTCGTGGCGGCGCAACTGCTCCTCGGCCATGCGCCGTCCCCAGTCGGCCAGCTCGACATTCCCGGCGAAGAGGGCGTCCATGCGGGCACGCGGGATGCGTACCAGGATCGTGGGCTCCATCGTTTCGATCGTCTGGCGCGACAGCCCGCCGGGCTGTGTGCCGAGTGTCGCCGTTGCAGGGTCGCCTTCGAACGAGAAGGAGACGATGACGCATTTGTCCTCGCGCATGACATACGTGCGCACCGAACCCTCGGCCACGAAGCAGACGTCCGGGTCTCGCTGCCCCTCCTCGATGATGACCTCCTTGCGGGCGTGTTGCGTCAGCGTGGCGGATTGCATGAGCAGGCCCGTGCCCTCGTCCGAGAGTGCGTAGCGTTCGGTCAATATCCGTGCGAAATCCATGCGGCAAAGGTACGCTTTTTTCGGCAATTGCGAAAATGCCGCCTGTTCAGTCGCTGGCGGAAGATTTTTTTGCCGGTTTGTCATGTCGGAATTACAGGGTTTGTGACAATTTATGACATTTTTTCATTTCCATGCGGCTGGCACAGGATTTGACCTTTTACGGGTGAAACCGCTCCGGAAGGGGCAGCGAAAGAAAACAAAGTTAAACCAAAATAAAACAAGGAGGACAAGATTATGACACCTGCAAGAACGAATCAGAACTGGCTGCCGAGCATTTTCAACGAATTTCTGGATAACAACTGGCTCGCCGAGCGCCGCAACGCCACGGCTCCTGCCGTCAACATCATCGAAGACGAAGACCAGTACAAAGTGGAGGTCGCCGCTCCGGGCATGACCCGTGAGGATTTCAAAGTCCACATCAACGAGGACAACGAGCTGATCATCTCCCTGGAGAAGAAATCCGAGGAGAAGGAGGAAGACAAGAAACGCAAGGGTACCTACCTGCGCCGCGAATTTTCCTATACGCAGTTCCAGCAGAGCCTGCTGTTGCCCGACAACATCGAGCGCGAGAAAATTTCGGCCAAGGTCGAAAACGGCGTGATGACCATTGACATCCCCAAGAAGAAGGTCGAGGAACTCGCCGCCGCCACGCGCCAGATCGAAGTGAAATAGAGGCATGCGTAGCCCAGGTGAAATACTCCTGGGAGCAGAAACCCCGGATACGAATTCGTATCCGGGGTGTTTTTTCTGTCAGCCCGTATCTGTGGACAGACAGGGATCAGGCTGTTTTCAGAATGCCAGTATGCACCGGATCAAGTTGCTGTCATTGCCCTTATTGCTGCTGGCCACAATGCCGGACTTGAAATTTATGATTTTTGCCGTACGTCCGTCTTCTTCCGAAGCCGTCCAGTAGGTAATGTTGCTTAATTGGCTTGCAGACCCGATTGTCGCCAATCTTTCGTTGATCGCGAGGCTGTTGGCTGTGTCGGGTTCGTCCTCGTACCCGAGATCGTCGATATTCCCGTCGAAGACTCCCGTGCAAAGTAATGAGAGTTCTTTTACCGAGGGGGCGTACCAGTCGCTTGAATTTTCGGGCGCTTTGGTCTTGTCGCGATATTCCTGGACATAGGTTACGATTTCGACCTCCCACCATTCGTTGGCTTCGTCCGCATTGAATGCCTCGATGGCCTTGGTATTGTTATATCCCAGCATTTTATTGAGGTTGTCGTCCATTTTATAACCGGCGAGCAGGGAGGTATAGCCTGTGAGGTTGTTTCCGAGCCATGCGCTGACCGTCGCATCGTAATCGGAGTAATATGCCTGCCACGGACTGTCGGTTTCGTGCAGGGCTACAACCAATCCATGAGTACATCCGGGATGTTCCTGTCTCAGGATCGCATCGTCTTTCGTGGGATCGCCGACCCAGAATATAATTCCGATCGGGTCTTTCCCCGTTTCCAGGGCGGAGGAATAAGAGCCGTCGGAGTAGTAGTAATCGCCGATAGCAGGTGTGGAGGGACGGGCGGTTACCGTTATTTCGCACGTTGCCGTTTTTTCACCCGCTTTTGCTGTAATGACGGTTTTCCCCGCAGCAACGGCTGAAACCGTACCGTCGTTTACTGTGGCGACATCTGTTTTAGAGGAAGTCCAGGTGATGATTTTATCGTCCGTGTTGTCCGGAAGCACGGTCGCTTTCAGGGTTACGGCTTCTCCGACCTGCATTTCATGGGTTTCCTTGTCCAACGTAACCGACTCTACGGGAATTCCCGTTACTGTTATCAGGCAGGTCGCCGATTTTTGACCGGCTTCGGCTGTGACGGTGGCTTTGCCGATGGCGATGGCTGTTACCTTACCCGTATTGTCTACCGAAACGCAGGTAATGTCCGACGAACTCCATGTTACTGTTTTATCCTCGGCATTTTCCGGTTTTACCGTTGCGGTAAGCGTTTCGGACTCGCCTTTATGCAGGCTGAGAGAGGACGTGTTCAAGGTTACGCCCGTAACGGCTACCGGATTTTTGGGATCATCGTTGTCCGAACAACCGACCAAAGTAATGGCTGACGTGATGGCCAGCATGAATAGTGTGGTTAATTTCATAATAGGATTGAATTTAAAAGTGACGATAGCAAAAATACGAAAAAAAGCTTAGCGGCACATGTAATGCGTCTATTTATTTCTATTGTAGAGCTAAATATGTTATTGCGGCCGGGATTTGGAAGTTCGATAATTTATTTTGTTTGATTTATATGACGTTGGTTATTAGCCATGTTACATCCGTTTTATAGCCCAAATGGCCCGGGGGAGGACAATTTTCGCGTAAATCCGCTATCTTTGGGGTGCATACGCGACAGCAGACTAAACCAACGTACATGAAAGTAGGATTGTTCATACCCTGTTATATCAACGCCGTCTACCCCGGGGTGGGGCGTGCGTCGTACGAATTGCTCGGGCGGCTGGGCTGCGAGGTGGATTATCCCCTCGGACAGACCTGCTGCGGGCAGCCGATGGCCAATGCCGGGTTCGAGAAGGACGCCCGGGCGCTGGCAGAACACATGGATGCGCTTTTTGCGCAGTACGACTACGTGGTCGGGCCTTCGGCCAGCTGCGTGGTTTTCGTGCGCGAGGGCTATCCGCGGTTGTTGGACAATTACCGCGAGCATGCCTGCGTCGATTCGCGTATCTGGGAGATCTGCGAGTTCATCCACGACGTGGTGAAGCCCGCGAAGCTGGATGCACGTTTCCCGCACCGGGTGAGCGTGCACAACTCCTGCCACGGGGTGCGCAAAATGGGGCTGTCATCGCCCAGCGAGCTGAACGTGCCCTATATGTCGAAGCTGCGCGACCTGCTCTCGCTGGTCGGGGACATCGACATCGCCGAGCCGTCGCGCCGCGACGAATGCTGTGGTTTCGGCGGCATGTTCTCCGTCGAGGAGAATGCCGTGTCGGTCTGCATGGGGCGCGACAAGGTGCGCGACCACATGGCTACGGGTGCCGAATACATTACGGGCGCCGACTCTTCGTGCCTGATGCACATGCAGGGGGTTATCGACCACGACAAACTCCCGATCCGCACCATCCATGCCGTTGAAATCCTCAATTCGAAGTTATGAGTACCCACTCCAAAGCCGCCGCGAAATTCATCGCCGACGCCGAACGCACGGCGTGGCACGACAAGGCGCTTTACGCCGTACGCGAAAAGCGCGACAAGATGGCACGCACGGTGCCCGAATGGGAAGACCTGCGGCGCATGTCGTCCGAGATCAAGCGCCATACGCTGAGCCATCTGGGGTATTACCTCGAAGAGTTCGAACGCAACGCCACGGCCAACGGCATGGCGGGGCACTGGGGCGCCGCGGGCCGCGGGACGGACGCCCCCCGATGCCGACGAGATGAACGCCACGGTGTGGCGCCTGGTGCAGGAGCACGGCGGGCGGAACCTCATCAAGAGCAAGTCGATGCTCTCCGAGGAGTGCGGGCTTACGCCCTACCTGCGCGAGCGGGGCGTCGATGCCGTCGAGAGCGACCTGGGCGAGCGGATCATGCAGTTGCTGGAGCTGCCGCCCAGCCACATCGTGCTGCCCGCCATCGGCGTACGCCGTGAGGAGGTCGGCGAGCTTTTCGAACGCGAGTTCGGCACCGAGCACGGCAACAGCGATCCCACCTACCTGACGCACGAGGCTCGCCGCCAGTTGCGGCCCAAATTCCTCGGTGCCGACATCGCCATGACGGGCGTCAACTTCGCCGTGGCTTCCACGGGGACGCTGGCCGTCTGTACCAACGAGGGGAATGCCGACATGGGAACGTCGTTCCCCGACCTGCATATCGCCATCATGGGGTTGGAGAAGGTCATCCCCGACATGCGGGCGCTGGCGGTCTTCACGCGCCTCTTGGCGCGTTCGGGGACGGGGCAGCCCGTCACCTCCTACACGTCGCTCTACCGCAAGCCTGCACCGGGCAAACGGATACACGTCGTGATCGTGGACAACGGCCGCTCGGAGTGGCTGGCCGATGCCGCGCACCGCAACATGCTCAAATGCCTGCGTTGCGGCGCCTGTATGAATACCTGCCCCGTCTACCGGCGCTCGGGCGGCTATTCCTACTCCTATTTCATCCCCGGGCCGCTGGGCATCAACCTGTCGATGCTGCGTTCGCCGAAGCTCCACCACGGCAATGTCTCGGCCTGCTCGCTGTGCTACTCCTGCTCGGACGTATGCCCGGCGATGATCGACCTCGGGGAACAGATTTACGCATGGCGGCAGGAGTTGGCGCCCATGCATCTGGCCGACCCGGTAAAGAAACTGACGGTCAAAGGCATGGACTTCATCATGGGAGGGCGACGACGATTCTACGGCGGCATCGCGCTGGCCCGCGTCGCGGAACATCTCCCGCACGCCGTGCTCAACAACCGGTTCAATCCGTGGAGCGCCCCGGGCCGCGACATGCCGCCGTTCGCCCCCAAGACGTTCAATGCCCTGTGGAAGCGGGGCGAGGTAAAATCCGGAAAAACGAGTAAAGATGAATAACAGCAAGGAAAACATACTGAAACGGATCGCCGCGGCGGGAATGCCCGAATACGCATACCCCGACTTCGGCTACGAACCCCAGCATTTCGACGACCCTGCGGCGATGTTCGCCCAGCGGCTCCGGGCGGCCGGGGGCGAGGCCGTATGGCTGGACGGGGCAACGACGCTCGATGAGGTCGTACGCCGCTGCTACCCCGATGCGAAGAGTGTCGCTTCGGCACTGCCCGAAGTGACGCTCGCCACGGTGAATCCCAACCGGGTCGAAGACCCGCGCGAGTTGGTCGACATAGATCTGGGGGTCGTTTCGGGGGCGTTCGGCGTCGCCGAGAACGGTGCCGTGTGGATCCCGCAGGACATCCGCCACAAGGCGCTCTATTTCGGCGCCACGGCACTGATGGTCGTCATCCCGCGCGATGCGCTGGTCGATACGATGCACGAAGCCGTCGTGCGCCCCGAAGTCGGGGACTTCGCCTACGGGTGTTTCATGTCGGGCCCTTCGAAGACTGCCGACATCGAACAGGCGCTGGTGTTCGGCGCCCACGGGCCGATGTCCGTCACCGTCGTGCTGCGCTGACCGCCTGCCCCGGGAGCGGGGAGTACGCCGTGTGCCATGTGCCGGTCGGGATTTCCCGTACCTTTTTCTGCCGCGGCAGCCGGCCTTTTCGCGGGCTTGTTTTTCCGGTGCGGATTTTTTACCTTTGCCGTATGACGACCGAACTTTGCGCCTACAGCGTCGAGGCGTGCGAGGCTGCCCGCCGTGCGGGTGTCACGCGCGTGGAATTGTGTGCCTCCCCTTACGAGGGCGGCACGACCCCTTCGGCTGCCGCCATCCGTATGGCGCGCCGTATCGGAGGGTTGCAGCTCAGCGTGATGGTGCGTCCCCGCGGCGGGGATTTCCTCTATTCCGATACCGAATTCCGCCAAATGCTCGAAGAGGTGCGCTTCGCCCGCGAATGTGGCGCCGACGGCGTGGTCTTCGGCGTGCTCACCCCCGACGGGCGGGTCGACGTGCAGCGTACGGCTGCCCTGGTCGCCGAGGCGGGGCCGATGCAGACCACCTTCCACCGGGCGTTCGACATGGCGTGCGACCTGGAGGAGGCGCTCGAAGCGGCGGTGGCTGCCGGATGCCGCCGGATCCTGACCTCGGGGGGCCGCAATACGGCCGTCGAAGGCATCGACACGCTGCGGGCGTTGGTGGCGCAGGCCGCCGGGCGCATCGAACTGATGGCCGGCAGCGGCGTCAACCCCTCGAATGTGCGGCAGCTGGCGGCCACGGGCGTCGATGCCGTGCATTTCAGCGCTCGCAGCGTGCGTCCGGGCGGCATGGTTTTCCGCAACCCGCATGTTTCGATGGGCGACTGCGGCGATGTTTCCGAATACGATCTTCTTTGTGCCGACGAACGGCTCATCCGACAAATACTTACCCTGCTCGAACCATGAAACGCATCATCTTCCTTTTGCTGGGGGCGTGTCTCTGTGCCTGCGGCCGTTACGGCTGCGGTGTCCCCGCCGGATACGAACCGCTGCTGGATGCCGCGCTGGCCGGCTGCCCGCGCGCCGACAGCCTGCGGCAATTGCTGCGGCAAACTCCGCGCGAGCAGCGCGAAGGGATGGCCTTTCTGATCGCTCACATGCCCCGGGGCGACCGCGACACGATGCGCCTCGACCTGCTGCGCGAGAATGTGGAATATGCCTACCGTGCCCGCCGCGAATACCCGTGGACACGTGCGCTGCCCGATTCCGTCTTCCTGAACGAGGTGCTGCCCTATGCCGCCGTGGACGAGGTGCGCGACAGCTGGCGGGCGGATTTCTACCCGCGCTTCGCCCGGCGCGTGGCGCTTTGCCGCGACATCCGCGCGGCGATCGACTCCGTGAACCGGAATATCGCGGCCGACGTCGGGGTGGAGTACAACACCGCCCGCGAAAAGACCAACCAGAGCCCTGCCGAGTCGATGCGGCAGCATATGGCCTCCTGTACGGGGCTTTCGGTGCTGCTGGTCGACGCCCTGCGCGCGGCGGGAATCCCGGCGCGTTTCGCCGGGACTCCCGCGTGGCACGACGACCGCGGCAACCACAGCTGGGTCGAGGTATGGATCGGCGGCCGCTGGTATTTCACGGAATATTACCCCTCGGGGCTCGACCATGCCTGGTTCCTTTCGGATGCCGGGCGGGCGCTCGACGACCGTACGCACGGCATCTTCGCCGTGTCGTTCCGGCCGACCGGCGACTGGTTTCCGATGGTGTGGAGCGAGGACTCGCGTGAGGTGCACGGGGTCGATGTCTCGCAGCGTTACCGCGACCTCTATGCATCCTACGAACAGGCCCTCGTGGCGCAGGGAAGGCATACGACGGTGACTTTCGTGATGTACGACAGTGCGGCGCACGAAGGGCGCTCGGACGCCCGCGTGGCGGCCAATGTCGATGTCTTCTGCGGTGCCGAGCAAATGGGCGGAGGCCGCACGGCCGGGCCGAGGCAGGACATGAACGATGCGTTGAGGTTCCTGCTGGAAAAAGGCAAGTCCTATACGTTCCGCTACGAGAACGCCCGCGGCGAAACGACGGAGGTCACGGCCGAGGTGGGCGATGCCCCGCTGACCGTTACGGGATACATGCGATAGCGCCGTTAGCTGCGTCCTCTTCATCCGGGAATCCCACTCTTTCCCGCTTCCCCGCCGATGGTGCGGGACGGGCTGTCGGCCTGCTCCCCGAAAATGGAAATCACCCCTGCCGGAGATAACTCGGGTGGGGGTGAAATCGTAAGAACCGGGCTTGTCGGACAGCACTTTCCGTCAGGGCTGCTTTTCCGTATCCGTGTCGGACACTTCGGCCCGGAAGCCGATGTCGATCCGGTCGGTCAGCAGGCTCGGAATCGGTACGAGCCCTGTGTGCGGGGCGTGTCCGAGTTCCATATGCAGGATGGGGTAGGGCCGGCCCGACGGGTCGGTCGCGTCGCGCCCGGCGGTGCGGAATCCCATCCGTTCGTAGAAACCCGCGGCCTGCGGGTTCTGCTCGTTGACGTCGACCCGCCGCACGCCGCAGTGCCGTGTGACGTGGTTCACGAGTTGCCGGCCGAATCCCTTGCCCCGCGCCCCGGGGGCGACGAACAGCATTTCGAGCATATCGCCGGCGACGCCTGCGAAGGCGGTGAACCCGCCGAACTCGTTTGCCCGGCTGTCGCGTCCGGTTTCGCCCGTTGGGCTTGCCGCGGTCGATCCCCTGTTCCCGTCCGCCCCGTCTGTCCCGTCTGTCCCGCCAGACCCGCAGGCCCGGTCTGTCCTGTCGTCGGTGTCCCGTATGACATACAGGTCTACGGCCGCAAGTGCTTCGTTGCGAACCATCTGCCGGAAGAAGGGGATGTCCTCCTCGCTGAGAAAATCGTGCGTCGCCCGCACGGAGGCCTCCCAGAGGGCGGTCAGTGCGTCCAGCTCTGCGGGCGAGGGTTGTGTGAGGTGTTCGATCATGTTGCAATAAGGGTTATAATAAGGTCACGGGCGGTTTCTGCCGCACGAAATTCCGGGCCAGGGCGGCTGCAAAGGGCGTGCGGAATGTGCGGGCACCGAAGGCGCACCCTTTCACGCAGGCGCAGCAGCGGATGCAGCGTGCCGGGTCGGTGTGCAGCTCGTCGCCGCGTGCGATGGCCTGCGTGGGGCACAGTGCGACGCAGCGGCCGCATTGCGTGCAGCGTGCGGCATCTCCCTCGGGTAGCAGGACGACGGGGTTGCGTTTCTGCCGGCGGCGGTAGCCCAGTACGAACCGGATGAAGCGCAGCTTCGGGAGGAGCGGTGTACGCGGTTCGCGCAGCTTCGCGGGGTCGACGGGAACAAGGGCGCCCGTTGCGGGGGCCTTGGCTGCATCCATGCTGCCGGTTTGGGTTGCCCGGGTGGTTGCTGCGGTGTCGGATGCCGTTTCCGGGTTCTTGCCGGGGGAAGGCCCTGTTTTTGCTAATTTTTCGCGCACCTGAGCCCCGAATGCCGTGGCGGCAATCAGATCCCGTGCGTCGGGGCGTCCCTGTGCGATCGGGGTTGCGGGCGTGCTGTACGAATGTTCGCCGACGAATGCCCCTGCCGCTACGGGCACGAATCCCCGTCCCGCGACGAACGAGGCGAGTTCTGCGACGGCCGTGCCGAACGAGCGGTTGCCGTAGACGGCCAGAACGACGGCTGGGGTGCCTTCGCCGCGGATCTCCCGCAGGCGTTCCAGGGCTACGGGCGCCACGTGCCCTCCGTAAACCGGCACGGCGAATATGGCGACGGCTTCGCCCGGCAGCGGGGCGGGGTACCCGGCGGGATGGGTCAGGTCGATGGCCGTGACTGTCGGTTCCCCGTGCATGCTTTTCGTTTCGCCCCTGTTCCCGGCGGCAGGCTCTGGTGTCGCCGCTGCGGTTCCCGCTTCCGGGGTTTGCCCGGCAGGGGATTCCGGTGCCGTGTTGTCTCCGGCGGACGCCCGTGTGGCTCTCCCTTCCGTCCATGCCATCCCCTGCGCCACGGCCGCGGCGATTTTCCGCGATGTCCCGGTAGGCGAGAAAAAGAGGGTGTAAATGCTTGTCGTTTTCATGTTCCCGGCAGATTTTTTTCGGTGTAAAGATAGCGTTTTTCCGGCTGAATTTTTATATTTGTCCGGAAACCTGTAAAATTGAGAAGAGATGACTATGAAGATTTTTGCATGTGCGGCCTTGCTGCTTGCGTCATGCGGCGGCATGCAGACGGCCGGGGAGCAGGCACAGACCCCCGAAACGAAGACCGCGGTGAAGCACGGGCCGGAGATCGCACTCCTGAAGCCCGACCCGAAATCGGGCATGACGGTCAACGAAGCGTTGCAGAACCGCCGTTCCTGGCGTGAATATGCTCCCGAAGCCCTTTCGCTCGAGGAGTTGTCGGGCGTGATGTGGGCGGCCGGCGGCATCAACCGCCCGCAGGACGGACGGCTCACGGCACCTTCGGCACTGGCGTTGTATCCCATCCGCATTTATGCGTTTTTCCCCGAGGGCGTTTACCGTTACGATGCCAAGGGGCAGAAACTGGTGCGTGTGGCGGAAGGCGACCGCCGGAGCGTCGCAGGGGCACAGCCGTTCGTGTTCACGGCGCCGCTCAATCTGGCTTATGTGGCCGACATGTCGGTCTATGAAGGTAAGAATATTCCCGCCGGGCATGTCCGCTACCTTTGCGGGCAGGATGCCGCGGGCTATGCCGAAAACGTCAACCTCTACACTGCGGGCCATGGCCTGAAGTCGATCACGCGCGGCAGTGCCCCCGAGGCCGAGCTGCTCGAGGCCCTCGGCCTCGACCCGGGACGTTACTTCCTTGCGCTGGCGCAGACGGTGGGCAAATAGCGGTGTGCCCCCGGAATGGAAAAGGGACGGCTTTTAGGCTGTCCCTTTTTTATTTGTCCGCAGGTGCGGCTATGGCCGGTCGGATGGCCCGTCCCGACTTTGGCTCGGTCACGGCCTTTCGCACGAGCTGTTGCGGGGCTGTTGCCGGGGCTCGTCCGGTCTTCCGTTTCCAGCTTGTCACCGTCCCGTCCTGGGTTCGGTCACGGCCTTTCGCACGGGCTGTCTTGGGCGCGTTCCCCGGTGTTGTCCTGAAGGCCGTTTCCGGCTGTTCCGTCCTTAGTCTGCCGAAAGCGTCTCCTTTGCCGCATCCCGGCCGTCGGGTTCCTCCAGCGGGACGATATAGAATCCGCGTCCCGGTGTCCACTCCACGCAGAAAAGTTTTTCCGCATCGGGGTACCCCGCCTGCCGGAGGTGGCGCAGGAGCCACCGCTTGCCCTTGCCGCTGCGCTCGAGTGCGTCTTCCATGACCTTGCCCCCGTTGACGAGCAGGTACGATTCTGGCGGTTCGTTGCGGCGCGATATGGTTATCCGCCCGTTGGTTTCGAAACGCACGTCGTCGACGTCGAACATCGAGAAGATGCCGTTTTCGCGCAGCATGGTGCGGAACTGTTCCATTTCGAGCCCGTTGCGGCGGAATTCGCGCATCACCAGCCGGCGGTCGCGGACGAGCATCACCGAGTCGCCCTTGATCGCCCTGCGGATGCGGTGGAAGCGCATCAGGTAGCGCAGCGAGACGTTGGCCGCCGTCCATACCGCGAAGGCGAATACCAGATACCATACCGGGGTGTCGGGGTTGTAGATTACGCCGCCGACCAGCGCCCCGAGTACGAACGAGTTTACCGAATCGAGGGGTGTGAGCTGTGCCATCTGGGTCTTCCCCGATATGCGCAGGAAAAAGATCACGCCCAGCATTCCGACCAGCAGTTTGATGGCGATGGATAGATACATGGTGTGCAAGGTTTTGTTTTCCGTTTCCCCTCACCCTGCAAATTCCGCGCAAATCCGGAAAAACCTACCCGGCGGGGGGCTCCATCCTGCGAATAGCGTGGTACGGCCGTATCTCCGGCCGTCTTCCTCGGGGCTAAAGGCCGTACTCCGCGGCGTAACGCCACAGGGGTGCGGCCATCAGTGCCTGCCGGATGCGGCCGCTTTCGAGCAGGTCGCGAACCTCGGCGCCCGAGAACAGGTGCACGCGGATGTCCTCCGTAGCATCGAGGTGCTGTTCGCCCAGGCGTTCCACGCCCGTCGCCAGGTAGCAGTACGTCAGGTTGTTCTGCGTCGAGGGGTTGGGCGCCACGACCATTAGCTCGCGCCACTGGCCGCCGCCGTACCCCGTCTCCTCGGCCAGTTCGCGCTGTGCCGCGGCCAGCATCGAGGCGTCGTCGGGCTCGGCTACGCCCGCCGGGATTTCATAGTCCGTTTCGCCCAGCCCGTGGCGGTACTGGTCGATAAAGACGAATTTCCCCTCTTTCGTAATGGCGATGACGTTCACCCAGTCGGGATATTCGAAGACGTAGTAGTCGGGTATGCGGCGCCCGTCGGGCAGTTCGATGCTCTCGTGGCGTACCGTAAACCAGGGTTTGCGGGCGAGGTATTCGCTCGTGAGAACTTTCCAGTTGCGTTTTTTCGGATTTTCCATGGCGGCGTCTTGCTTGTCGGATGCAAAAATAGCGAAAAATAGTTATCTTTGTAACATCCGTAAAAAAACATCCATGTTGTCCCAGAACGAACGAAAGCGTATCATCGCCCTCATCAACCGCGAAGTGGTGCCCGCCATCGGGTGTACCGAACCGATCGCCGTGGCGCTGTGCACGGCGCGTGCAGCCGAACTGCTCGGCTCGCGTCCCGAAAAGGTCGCCGTGCGCCTGAGCGCCAATATCCTCAAGAACGCCATGGGCGTTGGGATCCCCGGTACGGGGATGATCGGCCTGCCGATCGCCGTGGCGCTCGGGGCGCTCGTCGGCCGTTCGGAGTACCGGCTGGAGGTATTGCGCGACGTGACGCCCGGGGCCGTGGAGCAGGGCCGCCGGTATATCGACGAAAAGCGCGTATGTATCGACCTGAAGCAGGGTATCGCCGAGAAACTCTATATCGAGGTCGAGGCCCGGGGCGCCGGGCACTGTGCCACGGCGGTGATCGCGGGCGGCCATACCTCGTTCGTATACCTCGAGCGCGACGGCGAGGTGACGCTCGACAAACGTACGGCCTCGGCGGCCGAAGAGGATGGGGGCGAAGTACCCCTCACGCTGCACCGCGTGTGGGAGTTCGCCACGACGGCGCCCCTCGACGAACTGCGCTTCATCCTCGAAACACGCCGCCTGAACAAGGCCGCCGCCGAGCAGGCTTTCGCCGGGGAGTTCGGCCACTGCGTAGGGCGTACGCTCCGTTGCGAGCGAGAACGGAAGATTATGGGCGACAGCATCTTCTCGCGGATACTGTCCTATACCTCCGCGGCGTGCGACGCCCGCATGGCCGGGGCGATGATCCCCGTGATGAGTAACTCGGGAAGCGGCAACCAGGGCATCGCGGCGACGCTTCCCGTGGTGGTCTACGCCGAGCAGACCGCAGCCACCGAACAGCAGACGATCCGTGCGCTGGTGCTGAGCCACCTCACGGTGATCTATATCAAGCAGAGCCTCGGCCGCCTGTCGGCCCTGTGCGGCTGCGTGGTGGCCGCCACGGGGTCGAGCTGCGGCATTACCTACCTGATGGGCGGCGACTACGGGCAGGTCGCGGCGGCGGTGAAAAACATGATTGCCAACCTTACGGGCATGATTTGTGACGGAGCCAAGCCGAGTTGCTCCATGAAGCTCACGAGCGGCGTCTCGACCGCCGTGATCTCGGCCATGATGGCGATGGACGGCCATTGCGTAACGCCCGTCGAGGGAATCATCGAAGAGGATGTCGACAAGTGCATCCGCAACCTCACGGCCATCGGCCGCGACGGCATGAACGAGACCGACAGGGTCGTACTGGGAATAATGACACATAAATGCTGACTATGAATAAACTGACCATGAAAATGAGGCTCTTTGCGGCGTTCCTGCTGCTCGGCCTCTGGGGCGCCACGGCCCAGACCGCCCGTGAGCAGATCGCCGCCATGCCCGAACGCGCGGGCGGGATTTACCACTCGTACGAGTACCTGCCCGGCCCCGCCGTACCCGCCCCGAAGGGCTATGTTCCCTTCTACATCAGCCACTATGGCCGCCACGGCAGCCGTTGGCATACTTCGGAAAAGATCTATGCTGAGCCGCTGGGTATCCTGCGCAAAGCCGACTCGGCCGGGGTGCTGACCCCCAAAGGGCGCGACCTGCTGGCTAAGGTCGAGGTCATTGCAGCCGATGCCCGGGATCGTTACGGTGACCTCTCGCCCCGCGGCGTGGCGGAACACCGGGGCATCGCCGAACGCATGTATAAGGCCTATCCCGAGGTCTTTTCGACCGGGGACGGCCGCGAATGCTATGTCCAGAGCCGTTCGACGCTCGTGCCGCGCTGCATCCTGAGCATGGCGGCCTTCAACGAGCGCCTCAAGGAGCTGAACCCCGAAATCCGGATGACCCGCGAATCGAGCCAGCGCTACATCCCTTATATGAGCAACGGCGCAGGGTTGAATTCCCAGCGAAAGGCATCCGGTGCCGTGGCCGACAGCCTGCAGGATGCCCGCACGCATCCCGCCCGTCTGATGGCGTCGCTCTTCTCCGACCCCGCCTTCGTGGAACGCGAGGTGAAAAGGCCGGCGAAACTGATGAACCAGCTGTTGGCGCAGGCCGCCATCATGCAGGACGTCGAATACCTGGGCATCTCGCTCTACGACCTCTTCACCGAGGAGGAGATATACGCCGCCTGGGAAGCCGAGAATTTCCGCCGCTACGTGATGTTCGGCCCGTCGAAGCGCTTCGGCGACCCGATCATCGCCGATGCCAAGCCGCTGCTGCGCAATATCGTGGAGACTGCCGAACGGGTCGTCGCGGGGGAGGAGAACCTCTCGGCTTCGCTGCGTTTCGGCCACGACGTGAACGTCATTCCGCTGGTGGCGCTCCTGGGCGTCAGGGAGGCTTCCGGGCGCGTATGGACGGCCGAGGAAGCTGCCGGGGTGTGGCAGATACACCGCGTATCGCCCATGGCGACCAACGTGCAGTTCATCTTCTTCCGCAACCCCGAGACCGGCGACGTGCGGGTGCGGGTGCTGCACAACGAGCGCGATGCCGAACTGCCGGTCGGCGGTGGCCCCTATTATCCCTGGGAGACCCTGCGCGACTACTGCAAGTCGCTCTATGAATGACATGCCCCGGTGCCGGGCATAAAAATAAAGGGGCTGCCCGCCGGTTCTCGGAATTAAAATCACCCTCGTCAGAAGCATCTCTGACGAGGGTGATTTTTTAAGCCGGCTTGCCGGGCAACCTTTTCCGCGGCCTTTCCGTGGCTTTTTCCGCGGCTTTTTCCGCGGCTTTTTCCGCGGCTTTTTCCGCGGCTTTTTCGTCGCTTTTCTGCGGCG
>NZ_FR893466.1:54352-84909 GCF_000435435.1 Alistipes sp. CAG:29
GTCCGCGGCCTTTCCGCGGCCTTTCCGCGGCCTTTCCGTGGCCTTTCCGTGGCTTTTTTCGCGGCCTTTCCGGGGGGGCCACCGATAGTCCCCTCTTTGGGGACGGCTAATGGAAGATGGTCTTGACGATGATGTTCGTGGCGCCCTGGTGACGGGTGGTGTAGTCTTTGGCTATACGGCTTGTTTTCTGCAGGAAATCCTCGTTGTCGCGCAAGGGGATGAACCACGTGCGCAGTTCGTCGTAGTTTTTCACCGGACGGGCAGCGCCGAGCGTCACCAGGTCGCGTGCCTCCTTGAATTTCGCGTAGTTGGGGCCGAATGCCACCGGAAGCCCGAATGTCGCCGCTTCGAGCGTGTTGTGTATCCCCACGCCGAACCCGCCGCCGATATAGCTCCACGTCGCGTAGCCGTAGACCGACGCCAGGATCCCCACCGTGTCGAGGATCAGCAGTTGCTTCGACCCGTAGGCCGTGTGGGGCGTGCACTGCGTGTAGCGGAGCGTCCCGCCCTTGGCCTCGGCCGCGAGGCGTGCCATGCGGCCTTCGTCCATCTCGTGCGGAGCCACGATGAATTTCACGTCGGGGTTGTCGTTTATCAGGCGGATCAGCAGCTCTTCGTCCGGGTTCCAGGTCGAACCCGCCACGAAGAGGCGTTTGTCCCCCTTGAACCGGTCTATGATGTCGATATGTTTGGCTGCGGCGGCGATTTCGGCCACGCGGTCGAAACGCGTGTCGCCCGCTACGATCACGTTGTCGAAGCCCAGCCCGGCCAGCAGCTTTTTCGACTCCTCGTTCTGCACGAACATCACGTCGAAGGACTCCAGCGCCTGCCTCCACATGCCGCCGTAGGGGCGGAAGAAGATCGAGTTGCGGCGGAAGATGGCCGAGACGATATAGGTGCGCACCTTGCGGCGGCGCAGGTCGCGCAGCAGGTTAAGCCAGAATTCGTATTTTACGAAGATTGCGATTTCGGGATGCGCCGCATCGAGGAACCGGCGGGCGTTGCGCGGCGTGTCGATCGGCAGGTAGAAGATGTAATCCACGCCCTGGTAATTCTTGCGGACTTCGTAGCCCGAAGGCGAGAAGAACGTGAGCAGGATCTTGTATTCGGGATGGGTCTTGCGGATGCGTTCGATGATGGGGCGCCCCTGTTCGAATTCGCCGAGCGACGCGACGTGCACCCAGACGATGCGGTCGGTCGGGTCGATGGTCTCGGCCATGCGTTTATAGAGGTCTTTGCGCCCGTCTATCCATAGCCGTGCCTTCGGATGCCTCGGTGCGACCAGCCGGATGAGCCACACATAGAGTGTCAGACCGAAATTATATAACCACATCGGTGTTTACGGTTTGCGGTGTTGAAATACTATACGTTAACGTTCGCCGGGCGGGCCCGGGTTTTCCGGCCCTGTACGCAGGGCTTTCATTTTCAGTGCGACAAAGGTAGTATAATTTGTCGGAAATGCAAAATTACCAGTTGTATTCCATCGCCTGCTCCACCAGGCGTACCTCCATGTGCCCGTCGGGCATCACGTCCACGGCCGCCAGGTCGAACTGCGCCTCGTCCTGCCCGCCCGTTGCGGCCAGGTAACGCACGGCCGCCCGCGTCAGTGCGCGGAACTTCTGCGGCGTGACGGCAGCCTCGGGCGGCGTCAGGGAGCCGGCCCTGCGGGTCTTGACCTCCACGAAATGCACGATCCCCGCCTTGCGGGCCACGATGTCCAGTTCGTAGCGGCCGCTGCGCCAGTTGAGGGCGCAGATTTCATACCCCGCACGGCGGAGGTACTCCGCCGCGGCCCGTTCGCCCGCACGTCCCGTTTCGGCCGTCGTACTCATGCCTGTCAGTGGATGATGCGCTGGATCGAGTTGGCCCGGTCGAAGGCGGCCTTCAGCCCTTCGGCGTCGTCGCGCTCGATCATCCGGCGCATGATCTGCAACTGGTGGATATGCTCGCGCAGCACGTCCAGCAGGTTGTATTTGTTGCGCAGCATGATCGGCACCCACGTGGCGGCCGAGCTCTTGGCCAGCCGCACGGTGCTCTCGAACCCGCCGCCCGCCAGGTCGAAGATGTGCCGCTCCTCGCGTTCCTTCTCGAGCACGGTCAGCGCCAGCGCGAACGAGGTGATGTGGGAGATGTGCGACACATAGGCCGCATGCAGGTCGTGCTCCTCGGCGTCCATGTAGACGGCGGGTGCCTCCAGCGTGCGGAAGATCCGCTCGGCCATCGCCAGCGCGTCGGGGTCGCTCCGCTCCACTTCGCACAATACGACGTTGCGCCCCGTGAAGGCGCCGTGCTGTGCGGCGCGCGGCCCGCTGTATTCGGTGCCCCACATCGGATGGGCGGCTACGAAGCGCCCGCGGCGGGCGTGCATCGAGATAACTTCGCACAATTCGGCCTTGATGGAACCCAAATCCATCACCACCTGGCTGCCGTTTACGCGGTTGAGGGCTTTTACGGCCATCAGGGGAATTGTATCGACAGGGGTGGCCAGCACCACGAGGTCGGCCTGTGGGATGCCCTCTTCGAACGCCACGATGCGGTCGGCCAGCCCGAGCCGCAGTGCCTCGGCGGCGTTCTCCTCGGAACTGTCTGTGCCGAGTATTTCGTCCGCTATGCCGCGGTCGCGCAACGCGAGGGCAAAAGAGCCGCCTATGAGGCCCATGCCCGCTATCAGAACTTTCATACCTATTTATATAAATATTTTTGATTGCGGCCAGAAGCGCTTCCGGCCGGGGATTAGAGCAGGAACGACAGGTCGCTGCCCGGTTGTACTTCGAAGGGCTCCATGCCCTTGCGGAACATGCGCATCGGGCGCTTGCCGATCAGTTCGAGTTTCCCCTCCGCATGGCGGAGCATGCACCCTTCGCGCAGCCCGGCGACCCAGCGCCGCGGGTTGGCCTCGATGTATTCGAGGATGCGCTGCTCGCGCGTCTCTCCGGCGTGCCCCTCGGGGTTGGCGTCGAGGTAGTGGGGGTTTATCTGGAACTTTACGGCTCCGACAGCCCTGAACGACTGTGGCTCGACGATGGGCATGTCGTTTGTGGTGCAGATGGTGGGACATGCCACGTTGCTGCCCGCCGACCAGCCGACATAGGGAGTCCCGGCCTTGATTTTACGCAGGATGGCAGCCATAAGCCCCTGCTCCTGCATCTTTTTTGCCAGCGCGAAGGTGTTGCCGCCCCCGACGCACAGGGCTTCCGCTTCGCGTACCATGCGCGCGGGGTCTTTGGCCCGGTGTACCGAGCGCACGCGGATACCCAGCTCCGAGAGGCGTGCCTGCACCTTTTTTTCGTACTCGGCGTAGGAAAATGTCACGGCGGCATAGGGGACGAATACGATTTCGCTGACGCCCTGCAGGAAACGCCCGATTTCGGGCATCGGATAGCGGAGGTATTCCTCTCCGGCGTTGGTCGAATTCGAGATCAGAAGCAATTTCATAAGCCTATGGTTTTGAATCGGTTAATTTGAAAAATGTGCTAAATGTCGAAAAAGTTGTGAATAAAAAAAAGGTCTGTTTTGTCAAAAGTAATAAAAAAAGTGTTACTTTTGCGCAAAATTACCCCGGAAATACGAAAGAACTATTTCCAAATAATTGTTTAACTAAAAAATTAAAATTATGTCAGAAGTTCAATCAAAAGTTGTCGAGATCATCGTCGACAAACTGGGTGTCAAGGAATCGGAGGTTGTACCCGAAGCAAGCTTCACCAACCATCTGGGTGCTGATTCGCTCGACACCGTAGAATTGATCATGGAGTTCGAGAAGGCTTTCGATATCCAGATTCCGGACGAGGACGCTGAGAAGATCGCTACCGTTGGCGACGCTATCAAGTATATCGAAGAGCACAAGAAATAATTTATAAAAAGAGCTTTCACAGCCTCTTATAGCCTTAAATTTATGACAGAAAGAAGAGTAGTTGTTACGGGCATCGGTACGATCAACCCGCTCGGTAATAATATTGAAGAGTATTTTTCGAATTTGGAGAAGGGAGTCAGCGGTGCCGCACCGATTACTCATTTCGATGCAGAGAAGTTTAAGACGAAGTTTGCTTGTGAAGTAAAGAATTACGACTCGAACCTCTATTTCGACCGTAAGGAAGTACGCAAGTACGACCTTTTCACCCAGTATGCCCTGATCGCGGCCACGCAGGCCGTCGAGGATTCGGCGCTCGACCTCGAGGCCGTCGACAAGGAGCAGGTGGGTGTGATCTGGAGTTCGGGCATCGGAGGAATCAAATCTTTCTTCGATGAGTGTCTGGGCTGGGCCGCAGGGGATGGAACCCCGCGGTTTAGCCCGTTCTTTATTCCCCGCATGATCTCCGACATCGCCGCCGGCTTCATCTCCATGAAGTACGGCTTCATGGGGCCGAACTACTGCACGGTGTCTGCGTGCGCATCTTCGAACCACGGTATGATCGCCGCGTTCGACGCCATCCGCTACGGGAAGGCCGACGTGATGGTGGCCGGAGGCTCCGAAGCTGCGGTCAACGAGCCGAGTGTCGGCGGGTTCAACTCCATGCAGGCGCTCTCCACGCGCAACGACGACCCGCAGCACGCTTCGCGTCCGTTCGACAAGGATCGCGACGGTTTTGTGATCGGCGAAGGCGCCGGTGCCCTGATCTTCGAGGAGTATGAACATGCCAAGGCCCGCGGTGCCAAGATCTACTGCGAGATCATCGGCGGCGGCGCTTCTGCCGACGCTTACCACTTCACCGCCCCCCATCCCGAAGGAAAGGGTGCCATGAAGTCGATGCGCGACGCCATCAAGGACGCCGGCATCAAACCCGAAGATATCGATTATGTGAATGTCCACGGTACCTCGACCCCCGCGGGCGACATCCCCGAACTGAAGGCTGTCGCCGGTGTGTTGGGCGACCACGTTTATAACGTCAATATCTCTTCCACCAAGTCGATGACCGGTCACCTGCTGGGTGCTGCCGGAGCTGCCGAGGCCCTGGCCTGCATCTTCGCCATCACGCACGGCGTGATTCCCCCGACCATCAACTGCGACAACCTCGACCCGGAGATCGACCCGAACCTGAACCTCACGCTGAACAAGGCGCAGAAGCGCGAAGTGAGGTGTGCCCTGAGCAATACGTTCGGTTTCGGCGGACATAACTCCACGGTCATTTTCCGTAAGATCTGATTACCCTAAAACCGTCCGGGCCGTGTTCGATTTCATACTGCGCCCCCTTAGAAGGAATTTCGGGCGGGATAAGGCGTATTATAAGGTTGTCGATGATATGTTCGGGTTTATCCCGAACAACATCGAACTTTACAAGCTGGCTTTGATTCACAAGTCAGCTTCTTTGGTTCTGGAGGACGGGCGCCCGATCAACAACGAGCGGCTCGAATTCCTGGGCGACGCCGTGATAGAGGCCGTTACCTCGGACTACCTTTTCATCGAATATCCCGACCGGGACGAGGGGTTCCTCACGCAGCTGCGGTCGAAGATCGTGTCGAGGCAGTCGCTCAACGAGTTGGCCGTGAAAATCGGCCTGGATCGGCATGTCATCTCGAACGCCAGTACGAGCATTACCCAGAAACACATCTACGGCGATGCCTTCGAAGCGATGATAGGCGCCGTTTACCTCGACCAGGGATATGAGTTCACCAACCGGCTGCTGATCAACCGAATTTATTTCCAGGCCCTGAACCTCGACGAACTGACCGAGTCGGAGACCGACTTCAAGAGCCGGCTGATCGAGTGGTGCCAGAAAAACCACCTCAAGATTGTATTCCGCACGGGCAACGACAAGGAGTACTCCTCGAACCACCCCGTATTTTACTCCACGGTGCTGGTCGACGGCATAGAGGTGGGGCACGGCTCGGGCGAATCGAAGAAAGAGGCCGAGCAGCATGCCGCATTCTCCGTGGCGGAGTACATGACCGACGAGCAGTGCGCGTCGCTGCTGGACAGGGTCGACCGGCTGACGCAATAACTTTCGGTTATAATCCGGTGCCGGCGGAAAGCCCGGCTGATGCCCTGGGCCGGCCGGATGCTTACGATATGCGGCTCGATTTTGTGACCGATAACTTTTCCGCATACTGCGCGATATAGACCCGATTTCCTGCCTGATATTTTCCCTATGAAGACGATTACCGATAAGATGACGGCGAGGGGCGTCGAATCCCTCAGCGATGCGGAGTTGCTGGCCGTGCTGACCGATGACGAACAGACGGCCGGGGCGTTGCTTGCGGCCTGCGGAGGGGCGCTCGCGCGTATCGGGTCGGAAGATGCAGCCCGCCTGCGGATGGTCGGCGGGTTGGGGCTCAGGCGTGCCCGCCTGCTGCTTGCTGCCGCCGAGTTCGGCCGCCGCGTCGCGGCGTCGCGGGCTGCGGAAGCGGATGTCATTGCGACGAGCGACGACGTGGTGGCGCTGTTCCGCCCGCAGCTGGAAACGCTTGCCTATGAGGAGTGTTGGGCGGTTTACCTCACCTCTTCCAACCGCATCATCGAGCGCCAGCGCATAAGCCAGGGCGGGGTGCAGGGAACGGTCGTCGACCATAGGCTGGTTGTTAAACGGGCGTTGGAACTGCTCGCCACACAGCTGGTGCTGATTCACAACCACCCTTCGGGGGCTGCGGCGCCCAGTCCGCAGGACAAGGTGCTCACCGAGCGTGTCGCACAGGCTGCGGCGTTGTTCGACATCCGGCTGTTGGATCACATAATCATAGCGCGCGAAGGCGATTTCTCGTTCCTGCGCGCCGGGCTGGTGTAGCACTATTTCTTACTTCCGGCATTGCCGCATATTGCTATGATAGCGATGGCAATGAGCGCAATCAGAAGTTTCATCGTTCCCGTCATTTGTTTGGGTCGTTTCGTCGGGGCGGGACGCAAAAGCGCGGACTCGATCCTACATCCACGGCAGAGGTATTGGACGACCCGAACGGTAGAATGGTAGAATATGCCCGCGCTGAAAAACAGCGAGAGCATCAACCTTCGTTCCTTACCGTCCGGGAAAGTGTCCAATTTTCTGCCGGAAGAAAAAAGCCGATGCACTTTTTTTGTCTCTTATGTCGGCGGCCCATGGCAGGCCGCCGTGGCAAATATAGAAATAAATTCGCTACGGAAAGACGTAGTTCCCAATTATTTTGTACTTTTGTAATTCGGAAAATAATTTAAAAACAAGATAAAATGACGCAGGAAGAACTTTTCAAAAAACTGGTGGCGCACTGCAAGGAGTACGGGTTCGTATTCCCCTCGAGCGAGATATACGACGGGCTCGGCGCCGTCTACGACTACGGCCAGAACGGCGTGGAGCTGAAGAATAACATCAAGCGTTATTGGTGGGATTCGATGGTCAAGCTGCACGAGAATATCGTGGGGCTGGATGCCGCGATCTTCATGCATCCCCGCACGTGGGAGGCTTCGGGCCATGTCGGTGCGTTCAACGACCCGCTGATCGACAACAAGGACTCGAAGAAGCGTTACCGCGCTGACGTGCTGATCGAAGACTGGCTGGCCAAGCAGGATGAAAAGGTCGAAAAAGAGGTCGAGAAGGCCCGCAAGCGCTTCGGGGAGTCGTTCGACGAGGCCAAGTACCGCGAGACTTCGCCCCGCGTGGCCGAGACCCTGGCCAAGCGCGACGAGGTGCACAAGCGTTTCGTGGCCGCCCAGAACGCCAATGACCTGAATGAACTGCGCCAGATCATCGTCGACTGCGAGATCGTGTGCCCGATTTCGGGTACGCGCAACTGGACGGAGGTGCGCCAGTTCAACCTGATGTTCTCGACCCAGATGGGCTCGACGTCCGAGGGTGCCAATACGATCTACCTGCGTCCCGAGACGGCACAGGGTATCTTCGTCAATTTCCTGAACGTGCAGAAGACCGGCCGCATGAAACTGCCGTTCGGAATCGCGCAGATCGGAAAGGCGTTCCGCAACGAGATCGTGGCCCGCCAGTTCATCTTCCGCATGCGCGAATTCGAGCAGATGGAGATGCAGTTCTTCGTACGTCCCGGCGAGGAGATGAAGTGGTGGCAGCAGTGGAAGGAGACCCGTATGGCCTGGCACCGTGCACTGGGCTTCGGCGACGACCGCTACCGTTTCCACGACCACGACAAACTGGCGCACTATGCCAATGCCGCGACCGACATCGAATACAACTTCCCGTTCGGTTTCAAGGAGGTCGAGGGCATCCATTCGCGTACGGATTTCGACCTGGGCAACCACCAGAAATTCTCGGGCAAGAAGATCCAGTATTTCGACCCGGAAACAGGCGAGAGCTACGTACCCTATGTCGTCGAGACCTCGATCGGTGTCGACCGCATGTTCCTGCAGGTAATGTCGGCGGCTTACACCGAGGAGCAGCTCGATGGCGGCGATTCGCGCGTCGTGCTGCGTTTGCCGGCTGCGCTGGCGCCCGTGAAGGTGGCCGTGCTGCCGCTGGTGAAGAAAGACGGCATGCCCGAGGTGGCGCAGCGGATCGTCGACGACCTCAAATACGATTACAACGTCGTTTACGACGAGAAGGATTCCGTCGGCAAGCGCTACCGCCGCCAGGATGCCATCGGTACGCCGTTCTGCGTGACCGTCGACGGGCAGACGCTCGAGGACGGCACCGTGACGGTGCGCCACCGCGATACGATGGAGCAGGAGCGCGTCATGATCGAGTCGCTGCCTTCGCTCGTCGAAGAGGAGTGCTCGTACCGCAAGCTGTTCCGGAAAATGAACCTGTAGCGGGGCGATTATGGGCCGGTTCAATATTTTCGATTCCGACAGCATCGTCGAGGGTGAAAAACGGCGTTTCCCCTGGTGGGCGCTGCTGCTTTGCCTGGCGGCCGGAATGCTGGCCGACTGGCTGCTGAGGAACTACTGTTATATGGGCGGCGAATCCGGCCCGAACCTTTAGTGCGTGGGACGGATACTTGCCATAGACTACGGGACGAAGCGCACGGGGATTGCCGTGAGCGATCCGCTGCGTCTGATCGCCGGGGGGCTCGATACGGTCGATACGAAGGGACTTGAGGCGTGGCTGGCAAAATATTTCGCCTCGGAGGACGTTAGTACCATCGTGGTGGGAAAGCCCTCGCGCATGGACGGCACGCCTTCGGAAACGTGGCGTTTCATCGAGCCGCTGGCCGTGCGCCTGCGGAAGGCCTGGCCCGACAAGGAGGTCGTCTTCCACGACGAGCGTTTCACCTCGGTGATGGCGCACCGCACGATGCTCGAAAGCGGTATCGGCAAGATGGCGCGCCGGGACAAGGCGCTGGTGGACAAGATCTCGGCCACGATTATTTTACAGAGTTATATGGAGTTTAACAAATGATTTATCCGATAGTAATTTATGGTTCGGACGTGCTGCGCAAGCCCTGCGAGCGGATCACGCCCGATTATCCCGAGGTGAAGAAACTCGTGGAAGACATGTTCCTGACGCTCGGCGAAGCCGAGGGCGTCGGGCTGGCAGCACCGCAGATCGGCAAGAATATCCGCCTTTTTATCGTCGATTGTACACCCTGGGGCGAGGACGACCCGGAGTGCGCCGACTACAAGCGCGCCTTTATCAACCCCGAGATCTATGCCTTGTCGGAGGAAAAGAAGACCTACAACGAGGGATGCCTCTCGTTCCCCGGCATCCATGCCGACGTGCCCCGCTCGCTGGCGATCCGGATGCGTTATATGGACGAGGATTTCGTCGAGCACGACGAGGAGTTCCACGGGCTGAAGGCCTGGGTCATCCAGCACGAATACGACCACATCGAGGGCATCGTCTTCACAGACCGGATTTCGCCCCTGCGCCGCAACCTGCTGAAAGGAAAGCTGATGAACCTGGCAAAGGGCAAATACCGCTGCGCGTATAAGACCAAATGACCCGTATGCCGGGGCCATGCGTCCGCGGGATCGGCCTGTCGCCTGTGCAGCAGGTTGCGTCCGGCGGGAAAGCTGTTCCGGCCTTGCCATGGCAAACGGGACGTTCGTCCCGGCTGCTGCCTCGCAGCGGCACAGCCCCGGGGAGCCGGCGGTTTTGCCGCATGACGAAACGGGAAAGGCTGCCTGACAAGTTCCTCAAAACAATTCACCCCTGCCGGAGATTGCTCTGGCGGGGGTGAAATCGTAAAATGCGGACTTGTCAGGCAAGCCGGTCTGCGTCAGGAACGGCCTCTGTCAGAACCTGTATGCTGCGCCTACGAAGACCACGAGCGGATTGCTGCGGCCGCTGTCGAACATGGGTTCGTATTTCAGACCTGCGGAGATATTCCAGCGGCGCGCGACGTTGAAGTCGAAACCACCGCCGACGCTCATGCCGAATGCCCAGTCCTTGATGTCATTGGCGACAACGCCCACCTGGGGATAGACGCCCCACCAGTCGGCGATGCGGAATACGTAGTGGGCGTCGAAATTGATGTCGACCGAACTGTCCTTTTCCGTCAGGACATAGATCGACGGTTCGATACGCCAGTGGGAATCGAAACTGTACCGGTAGTAAGCACCGATCCCGACGGATGCGTCGCCCGTATTGGTATAGAAGTTCACGCGCGGGCCCACGGCGCTGCGGTAATTTTCCGGCGTGCTGCGGTAATTGCCTGCCTGGGCCGCATTGCGGTTGTTGTCACGGGTGTTGCGGTAGTTGTTGTCCTGGGCGGACGCCGTCCAGGCAAACAATGCCGCGGTTGCAATCAGAAGAATTTTTTTCATGGCTTTCAGTTTAATTTTATATGAATAATCAAGTGGTTGTCAATTAGTCACAGGATCCCATCCCGGCTGGGGACGACCTCTCCGATGCGCTGCCTTGTCGCCTGAACGACGTACAACACTCGTGCCGTGATATGTGTTTTTCGGATTTTGCGGATCACACTTTTGCAACTTCCGCCGTCGCTTCCTGTATCCGGCGGAAGCTATTCAGCCGGCACGGGATAGCCGGGATCGGGGCTGCGGACATGAAAAATCCCGGCACTTACGAATAAGTGCCGGGATTTTGTTTCCTCTCGGGATGGGGCTTAGAACCTGTACGTCGCGCCGATATTGATAACGATGGGGTTCCTGCGCTTCACAAAGCCGGGTACATAATCCTTGGCGGTCTGGATCATCCATTTGAAGCCGGCCGAAACGTCCCAGTTGCGGGTGATCGAGAAGTCCGCGCCGCCGCCGAGGTTGATACCGCACGACCAGTCGCCGATGTCGTTGGCGCTGATACCTGCCAGCGGATAGATATGCCAGTCGGGGGCGATGTTGAACAGGTATTGTACGTCGGCGCTGATATCCACCGAGCAATCCGTCTTGCAAAGGGCCAGGATACTGGGAGCTACACGCCAGTTGTCGGTGATGCTGTACTGTCCGGCCGCACCGATACCGAAGATGGCTCCGTCGGCACCCGCATTCGTGTATACCCCGATTTTGGGGCCAACTCCCCAGTCGCCCTTGTACTGTGCCGAAACCGTCGTTACTGCTAAAAGCACGACGATCACCGTAAGAAAAATCTTTTTCATGTCTGTTGCTTTAATTTAACAAAAGTTGCGAATAATACTGTTTGCCAGAACAAATATACAAAACTTATCCGCCACGGCAAAAATTTTTCAACGAACCGGACTTTTTTGTCGCTAAAAACGAAAGCCCGCGGCATGCACGCCGCAGGCTTTCGCTGGTATGGGTGTTCCGGCGGTTGCCGGGTGAAGGCTTATTTCTCCTTGAGGGCTGCGTGGGCGGCCGCCAGGCGTGCGATGGGCACGCGGAACGGCGAGCAGCTCACGTAGTTCAGGCCCGCGTAGTGGCAGAATTCGACCGACGAAGGTTCGCCGCCGTGCTCGCCGCAGATGCCGCACTTGAGCATCGGGCGCTTGCCGCGGCCCTTGAATACGGCCTCGCGGATCAGCTGTCCCACGCCGTTCTGGTCGAGGATCTGGAACGGGTCGTTCTTCAGGATGCCCTTGTCGAGGTAGATCGGCAGGAACTTGCCGATGTCGTCGCGCGAGAAGCCCAGCGTCATCTGCGTCAGGTCGTTGGTGCCGAACGAGAAGAACTCGGCGACCTCGGCGATTTGGTGGGCGGTCACGGCTGCGCGGGGAACCTCGATCATCGTGCCGACCATGTAGTCGATCTTGTCGTTGCGTTCCGAGAACACCTGTTCGGCCGTCGAGTCGATGATGCCCTTCTGGTAGCGCAGCTCCTTGTGGTTGCCCACGAGCGGAACCATGATTTCGACGTGTACGGGGGTGCCCTGTGCACGGACGTTCATGGCCGCCTCGATGATGGCGCGCGCCTGCATCTCGGTGATCTCGGGGTAGGTGTTGCCCAGACGGCAGCCGCGGTGTCCCAGCATGGGGTTGAATTCGGCCAGCGACTCGACCTTGGCGACGATCTTCTGGAGGGGGACGTCCATCTCACGGGCCATCTCCTTCTGGCCTTTCTCGTCGTGCGGCACGAACTCGTGCAGGGGCGGGTCGAGCAGGCGGACGGTCACGGGGAAGCCGTTCATGGCCTTGAACAGGCCTTCGAAGTCGCTGCGCTGGATGGGCAGCAACTTGGCCAGTGCCACGCGGCGTCCGGCCTCGTCGTCGGCGAGGATCATTTCGCGGAAAGCCTTGATGCGGTCGCCCTCGAAGAACATGTGCTCCGTGCGGCAGAGGCCGATGCCCTCGGCGCCGAACCCGAATGCCTGTGCGGCATCCTTCGGCGTGTCGGCATTGGCGCGGACTTTCAGCACGGCGTATTTGCCTGCCAGATCCATCAGCTGGCCGAAGTCGCCGCTCAGGTCGGCGGCCATCGTGGCTACCTGTCCCAGGTAAACTTCGCCCGTCGAACCGTTGAGCGAGATCCAGTCGCCCTCCTTGACGGTGAAGCCGTTGACTTTGATCGTGCGGGTTTTATAGTCTATCTCCAGCTCCCCGGCGCCCGATACGCAGCACTTGCCCATGCCGCGTGCGACGACGGCCGCATGCGAGGTCATACCGCCGCGGGCGGTGAGGATGCCGGCGGCGTCGAGCATGCCCTTGAGGTCTTCGGGCGAAGTTTCGATGCGCACGAGGATCGCTTTCTGACCGGTTTGGGCGAGGGTTTTCTCGGCATCTTCGGCGAAGAATACCACGGGGCCCGTCGCGGCGCCCGGCGATGCGGGAAGGCCCTTGGTGATGACCTGTGCATTGGTGATGGCCTTCTTGTCGAATACGGGGTGGAGCAGCTCGTCGAGCTTCGCGGGCTCGCAGCGAAGCACGGCCGTGCGTTCGTCGATCAGCCCTTCGCGGAGCATATCCATCGCGATCTTGACCATGGCCGCGCCGGTGCGTTTGCCGTTGCGGCACTGGAGCATCCACAACTTGCCGTCCTGGATTGTGAACTCGATGTCCTGCATGTCCTTGAAATACTGCTCCAGGTGGTGCTGGATCTCATCGAGTTCCTTGTAAACCACCGGCATGACCTCTTCGAGCGAGGGATATTTCGTGCGGCGGTCTTCCTCGGAGATGTTCTGTGCGGCCGCCCAGCGCTTCGACCCTTCGAGGGTGATCTGCTGCGGGGTGCGGATGCCGGCCACGACGTCCTCGCCCTGGGCATTGATGAGGTATTCGCCGTTGAAGAGGTTTTCACCCGTCGCGGCGTCGCGCGAGAAGGCTACGCCCGTCGCCGAGTTGCTGCCCATGTTGCCGAATACCATGGCCTGTACGGTCACGGCCGTTCCCCACTCGGCGGGGATGTTGTTGAGCTTGCGGTAGAGGATGGCGCGGTCGTTCATCCACGAACCGAATACGGCGCAGACGGCGCCCCAGAGCTGATCCCAGGGACATGCCGGGAAGTCCTCGCCGGTCTGCTTCTTGACGGCAGCCTTGAAGTTCCTGACCAGCTCCTTCAGGTCGTCGGTCGTCAGGTCGGTGTCGTTCTTCACGCCGCGTTTGTGTTTCTGCTCCTCGATGATTACCTCGAACGGATCGTGGTCTTCTTTCGATTCGGGTTTCATGCCCAGCACCACGTCGCCGTACATCTGTACGAAACGGCGGTACGAGTCCCATGCGAAACGGGGGTTGCCCGTACGCTTGGCGACGGCTTCCACGGCCTGGTCGTTCATACCCAGGTTGAGGATCGTGTCCATCATGCCGGGCATCGAAGCGCGGGCTCCCGAGCGTACCGACACCAGCAGCGGCATCTCCTTGTCGCCGAATTTCATCCCGGTGAGCTTCTCGATATTTTTCATCGCCTTCTCCACTTCGGGACGGAGCATCTGGATCACGGCGTCCTTGCCGTGGGCGTAATATTCGGAACATACTTCCGTGGTGATCGTGAAGCCCGGGGGGACGGGGATGCCGATGAGGTTCATCTCCGCGAGGTTCGCACCCTTGCCGCCGAGCAGCTCACGCATTTTGCCGTTGCCTTCGGCTTCCTTGTTGCCGAAGGTGTAGACTCGTTTAACGTCTGCCATAATTTTTCTTGGTTAATTTAATTGGTATATAAATTTATAAATTTTTTGTCAACTTGCCGCTTTTCACAGACGAAAATTGCGGTGACATTCCTGTTACCGCCTCGTCAAAGAATTCATATTCGCCGTTGGGAATGCGAATATATAAAAACTTTTCCGGAATTCCAAAAAAATCTACTCCAAGTAAACGAATACCGGCAGGGCGTAGCCGTAGCCGCCCCTGTACCGCCTTTTTTCGTAGGTCGGAAGCGGGGTACCCGTCTTGGGGTCAATCAGATAACGGCGCGCATAGACATCGCCCGCCGAGGTGCGGAGCGCCGTGTCGGCCAGAATGCGGTCGCGCATCTGCCAGCCGCCCCGGCGGCGGACGTTGCCCCGCCCGAGCCGTGCCGGGCGCTCCAGTGCGTCGCGCAGCCCGAAGGCTCCGGGGGCGAGCGACGAGGTGCGTCCCGCGACGAGCAGCTTCACCCCGGGGCGCTCTTCGCGCAGGTCGCGGACGACCCATTCGGCCATGCGGGTGTCGCTGCACAGCACGAGCCCTATGGTGTCGGTGCGCGTGGGACGGACGACGCGTCCGGATCCCCGTCGCATGGGTTTGCCGCGGCGGTAGAGGAGGCCCTCGATGTAGAGGTAGCGGCGCCCCGGCTCGTCGTAGAGGGGCTCGAAGAGGTCGCCGTAATAGAGCAGTGCGAAATCCATGCCGTCGAGGGAGTTGAGCGTGCGGTGCAGGTAGCTGTAATCGCCCTCGCAGGCGGCTGCGATGTCGCGGACGACGGCTTCGTTCTCGACGCCCCACAGCGCCACGAGCGGCATGCGCATCGAGTCGATGACGGCCGCCGTATGGCGTATCTTGCGGCGGTAGCGCTCCGTGTCCCACGCCAGGCGTCCCGAGGGCGTGTAGTCGGTGTCATTGTAGAACAGGGCGGGGACAGTGTCGTAGAGGTGGTCGAGATCCCAGTAGACGATGCCCGTGCGCGGTTGTGCATGGGCGGGGATGCCTGCCAGGAAGAGCAGCAGGGCGGTTATGATGCGTGGCAGCCGTTGCAAGGCGCGTAAAGCCCGGCTGCCCGGGACGGGGCGTGCGTGGCCGGTTGCGGCGAGGGCGGTTATGATGCGGCGCAGCGACATAGGCCGGGGTTATAACGGCTCCTCGGGCAGGAACTTGCGCGGCGAGCAGCCCAGGAACCGGGCGATCTCGTTGATATGGTTGAGGTTGTATTTTGAAGGATTTTTCGGGCTTTCAACTTGTGAAATGAATCCGTCGCTTACTCCTATACCATAAGCCAATGTGGCCTGTGAAACACGTTGAGCCATCCGCTCTTTGCGAACTGCGGCACTGACGTATATGTCGAAAGCACTTTTCGGTTTCACAAGCATCTGTTTAGATGATGTAAAACTAAAAATTATGCCATTGTGAAAGTATAGTTATAACTTAAATTCGCCTATGTATAGGTAGTTATTAAGCCGGTGTACTACGGCCTTTGTGCCGGAATTTTTGTTTTTGGTATCTTTGGAGGGGAAATGTATACGATTCTTTTGGTTCCAACATGTACTTTTTTCCGCAAAAAGTACCAAAAACTCTCCGACGGATGCTTCGCCTGCTCTTGGCGTCCTAACGCTGGAAACGGGCGCCTAATCGCGGGTTTGCAAGCAAACCTGCCCCGTTTCTCGCGCTTTTAGTCCGCCGTCCGCCGACGGCTCCGGCATCAAGTCGGGATTTTTGTTATCGTGTTTCTCTGTTTTTTGCCGCACAGCGAGAATTCCGGACAGCAGGATTTTCCGCATTTCGTTTGCAGCGGATAAAGAGCGGCTGCGGCGCCGAGCGCCCGGAACGGGCGTGCGAAAAGCGCAGTCTTTCGTGCCCGTTCAGCGAGGCTCCGCAGTTGCTCCCGCGAAAACGGCATGCGGATGGTTTTGGGTACCTTTTGCCACCAAAAGGTACGTATTTGCCTTTTGAGAAAAGACAAATCTATGCTTAGGAAAAGCGGCAATATACGCCGCGCCTGTCCGGCAGGGGGCTTGAAACCGTTTTTCGGAGGGGGCTGGGATCGGAAAAACTATTCCGAGATTATCCCCGAACCGACCAGTTCGTCGCCGTCGTACCATGCGGCGAACTGCCCCGGTGTGATGCCCCGCTGGGGGGTGTCGAAGAGGATGTAGGCTCCCTGGTCGCGGACGAAGAGCGTGGCCTCCTGCAAGGGCTGGCGGTAGCGGATGCGGACGCTGAAGCGGGCGCTATGGCCTGCCGGCATCGTGCGCGCGGGGTTGACCCAGTGTATCTCGCGGGGGGCGATATGCAGTGCCTGTCGCCACAGGCCGGGGTGGCTGTCGCCTTCGCCGACATAGATGACGTTCTGTACGGTGTCGGTGGCGAGGATGAACAGCGATTCCTTGCGCCCGCCGATGCCGAGTCCCTTGCGCTGGCCGATGGTGTAGAAGTGCGCCCCGCCGTGCTCGCCGATCTTCTTGCCGTCGCGGACGGTGTAGCGCCACGGGGCGGCCAGTGCTGCGAGCTGTTCGGTTGTGGGGGGTACGTCGGCCGCGTGCTGTCCGCCCGGGGAGTGGGGATCCCCGTCCGGGCGTCCGGCGGCCGGGGATGCCGGGGCGGGGATTGCTTGTCCGGCATCGGGTGTGCCCGCCGGGATTCGGGCCTTGGGGCCGTATTTCGGCCACGTGGGGAGTATCTCGTGGACATTACCCCTTTTCGAGGCCAGCTTCTGTTGCAGGAAGGCCGGAAGGTCGACCTTGCCCACGAAGCAGATGCCCTGCGAATCCTTGCGCTTGGCCGTGGCGAGCCCCTGCTCGGCGGCGATGCGCCGCACCTCGGGTTTGAGCAGATCGCCGACGGGGAACAGGGCGTAGCGCAGCTGTTCCTGCGAGAGCTGGCAGAGGAAGTAGCTCTGATCCTTGTTGGGGTCGGTGCCCGCGAGGAGTTTATAGATTGTTCGTCCGTCGGGGAGCGTCTCCTCGGCCTTGCGGCAGTAGTGCCCCGTGGCGACGAAATCGGCGCCCAGCCGGAGCGCTTCGCGCAGGAAGACGTCGAATTTGATTTCGCGGTTGCACAGCACGTCGGGGTTGGGCGTGCGTCCCTTTTCGTATTCCGAGAACATGTAATCGACCACGCGGGTGCGGTAGTCCGCCGAGAGGTCGACGACGTGCAACGGGATGTCCAGTTTTTTTGCGACCAGCTCGGCGAAGACGCGGTCGTCGTGCCACGGGCAGTCGCCCTCGAGCGTTCCCGTCGTGTCGTGCCAGTTGATCATGAACAACCCCACGACGTCATGCCCCTGCTGTTTGAGCAGGTAGGCGGCGACCGATGAATCCACGCCGCCCGAAAGTCCGATTACGACACGTGCCATAGTAATATTGTTATTTACAGGTCGAGCAGCCCTTCGGGCAGCACCAGTTTCATCGTGCGCCCCCCGAAGTCGATATGGGCGATGAACTCCTCGGCGGCGGGGAGGAGCACCGTGCGGCCGCCGATCTCCAGCTCGAAAAGCGGGTTGGCGTCGCTGTCGTAGTAGTCCGTGACCGAACCCGTGAAGGCGGCCGCTCCCTTTGCGCCGTCCGCGCCCGCTTCGGTGCAGGTCACGGCGAAGCCGATCAGGTCTTCCAGGTAGAATTCGTCGTCTTCGTCCTCGTCGCATTCGATACGGAATTCAAGCCCGACGAGTTCCTGAGCCCGGCGCTCGGTGTCGAAATCGGCGAATGAGGCCACGGCGCCCGAGGTGCCGCGGCGTTCGAAGCGTTCGCAGTAGAGCGGCACTTCGAGGGCGTCGATCGTGACCAGCAGCGGGGTGCCGGTATCGAATTCCTCCGGGAAATCGGCATAGAGCGACAGCATCACACCTCCGTCGGTGCCGAAAAGCCTGTTGATCCTGCCTGCGGGAATAGTAACGCTCATATCGGTTCGTTTTTTCTCTTATGTCCGTATCGCGGTGCGGAACGGGGGAAGCGGGTATCCCGGCCGCTCCGTTACACCCGGCCCCGCTGTGCTGCCGCCTTGTCGTGCCGTGCAGCGCCTCGCTGTGCCTTGCCGGACGATTCCCGCACGGGATGCGCCCGCATGGGACTATCTGCAAAAGTAATGAAAAAAACCGGTAAACCTCCCGTTGCGGGAAATTTACCGGGATTCCGGAAAGAAGCTTTCCTGGTGTTATTCTGCGGCAGGAGCCTCTGCTGCGCCCTCTGCGGGAGCCTCGGCAGCTTCGGCGGCGGCAGCCTCCTCGGCTTCTTTGGCGGCAGCTGCGGCAGCGGCCTGCTTCTCGGCGATGGCCTTTGCGCGCTCCTCCTTGATCTTGGCTTCGGCAGCCAGGCGTGCTTTCTCGGCCGACTTGGCATCCGTGGCGAGCTTGTTGCTCTTGGCCTCGATCTTACCGGCCTTCTCGCCCAGCCATTTGTTGAAGCGGGCTTCGGCTTCGGTCTCCGAGAATGCGCCCTTGGCGACACCGCCTAACAGGTGCTTCTTGTATAATACGCCCTTGTACGAGAGGATAGCCCGACAAGTATCCGTAGGTTGTGCGCCTTTCTGTAACCAACCCAATGCTTTCTCGAAGTCGAGGTCGATCGTAGCAGGATTCGTGTTGGGGTTGTAGGTTCCCAACTTTTCGATGAATTTACCATCACGTGGCGCTCTGCTATCTGCGGCAACGATGTGGTAGAAAGCAAAACCTTTCTTACCGTGGCGTGCCAGACGAATTTTAACAGCCATTTGCTATAAAATTTTGTTGTAATTAATTAAAAAACGCTCACCCACTTTGGGCTTTTAAGCCTGCAAATGTAGACAAAATATTCCGCCCGGCAAAATAATTCGCCGAAAAATCGGTGCGACAGGCTGTTTTTCTGCCGGATACGGTGCATGGCGGGCCGCGGCGGGAACTGCCGGAAAAAGGGCGGGCTTGTGGCGGTGCAGGGCCGTGCCCCTAACCGGGTTTCCGTGGGGTTGCAAGCCGTTGCATCCCTGCGGAAAGCGATATTTTTCGTTCAGCCGGGGACTGTTGTGAAAAAAATTCCTATCTTTGCGGCGCAAATCGTCACCGCAGGGTGCGGTTTTGCCGATGGTTCCGTAGCTCAGTTGGATAGAGCAGCAGCCTTCTAAGCTGCGGGTCGCGCGTTCGAACCGCGCCGGAATCACCCGGAAAAGGGAGCGCTGGAATCGAATCCGGGCTCCCTTTTCGTTTTTCCGCCCGCATCTTCCTTCGCCGGGTTTGGCCTCCTGCGGACTTTTTCGTAAATTTGGGTCGAATCCGATATTTTCAGGCATGGAACCGCTACCGGGCTGCAACATAAAGTATCTCAACATCAGCCGCAACGACGAGGCGTGGGGGCTGGTCGTCACCACGGCCGGGTACCAGGCGGTCGCGGCGCACAGCTCCTACCCGCAGGCGCAGCATCCCGAGTCCCATATTTTCGATCCCGGCAAGGGGCGCGTCCTGAAGGAGTACCAGTTGGTCTACATATCGCGCGGGGAGGGCTATTTCGAGTCCCGTTCGTGCCGCCGCCAGCGGATCAGGGCCGGGACGATGATCCTGCTCTTCCCCGGGGAGTGGCATACCTACGAGCCCGACAGGGCTACCGGGTGGTTCGAACATTGGGTGGGATTCCGGGGCGGCAGCGTCGATGCGCAGGTCGCCAACGGGTTCTTTTCGCCGCGCAGCCCGGTATTCGACTTGGGGTTCAGCCAGACGATCATCGGCATGTACGAGGAGATCGTCGGCTATGCGCTCCGGGAACAGGCCGGTTACCAGCAGGTCGCGGCGGGGATCGTGCAGTTCCTGCTGGGGTCGGTCTACTACAAGCACCGGAATATTCTGTTCGACGATTCGCTGGCCATCCGCAAGATCGACGAGGCGCGCGCGATCATGAAGCGCGAGGTCGAGGACGGCCTCACGCCGCAGGGGATCGCCGAACGCCTGTCGGTCAGCTATTCGTGGTTCCGCAAGATGTTCCGGCAGTATGCCGATACCTCGCCTGCGCAATATCTCTCGCAGATCCGGTTCCTGCGTGCCAAAGAGCTGCTCGATACGACGGAGCTCACCGTCGCGGAGATCGCATACAGGCTCCGGTTCGAGACCCCGAGCCACTTTTCCACCTTCTTCCGCAAAAGGGAGGGCGTCCCGCCCCAGCAGTACCGCCGCGAGCGGAGGCAGCCCGGGCGGTAACCCCCTCAGCAGACGACCGTCACCGGGATTCCGAGCAGCGCGGCGTATTTGCGGATCGCTCCGGCGACATGTCCCACACCGATGGCGCAGTGGTGCGAAGGCCCCGCCTTGCTCCAGCGGTCGATGAATTCCCGCGCGGGAAGCGGGAACCTGTAACGGCTGTTGATGTTGCCGATGTTCAGCACGGGGCCCGGCACCGATTCGCCTTCGGCCAGCAGGAACGAAATCCCGTCGCGTCCTTCGACCACCGACAGGAGCGTCACCGGGCCGTGTTTCACGGACATCTGGATCGACAGCCCCTTGCCGGGTTTGCCGTGGTAAACGGGAAGCGGCACCAGGCGGGCTTTCTCTTCGCCGAGCAGGAAGTGCGCCGGGCCGTCGTGCCCCAGCAGGATGACGTCGTCGGTGAAGTCCATGCCGTAGAATTCCGAGAAACAACCCCCGGCGCCCAGCAGTGACATGATTTTCATGGCCTGCACGTTTTTCACCTCGTATTCGGCCGCCACGGGGATGCCGCGCCCCGTCAGCAGCGTGTTGCCGGCGATGACCGACGTGACGATGTCTTCGTAGGCGTTGCCCGCCGCCCCCGCGTAGTAGTAGGCCAGGGAACCCAGCCGGTGCGCTTCGGCGAGCTTGTCCAGTGCCACGGAAGTGCGTGCGGCGCGCTCCAGCTCTTCGGGCGTGCAGCCCCCGTCGACGACGAACGCCTCGCCGAACGCGGCGACCCTCGCGTCGGCCTCGCGCTGCGTCACCGAGCGGCGGAATTCGTGCAGTTCGCACATCTCCAGGATTTCGGCATGGGTGCCGAAGACGGTGCTCTGCAGCCTGAGGTCGGAGTAGACGTCGACCATGCCGCCGTAGTAGTTGCCCAGCAGTCCCATGCGGTTGCGGCGCATGCCGCAGGCGACCTTCGCCGCGTCGATCCACCCGTAGATCTCGGCCCAGGCCTGCGCGTCGTCGAGGTAGCCCGTCACCACGTCGTATTTGGTGCCGGCGCGGTTGAATACCGAACAGAATTCGGGCAGCGAACAGGCCTGGCAGTTGGCAAGCCACTCGCCCGTCATCTCCCCGCGGTCGGACATGCCATTGAGCCGGGCGTAATCGATGGCCGGGGCGGGTTGCAGGTTGAGCAGCACGACCGGGATACCCTCCCCGAGGAAGGGGATGAGCGTGGACGAAAGGGCGTAGGTCGAGATGAAGATGAACAGCACTTCGGCTTCGTCGCGCCTGAAAAGGGCCGCGGCTGCGTGAGCCTTGTCCACGTCGTCGACCATGCCTGCGTCGGCGACGATCTGCCCGCCGTAGGCTTCCATTTTTTCCTTTATGGCGTTCCGGTAGCCGTCGAGCCTTTCGCGCAGTCCGCCGAACTGGTGCCAGTAGGTGTTCAGCCCTACTGCGATCAATCCTATTTTCATGGTTTGTGATCCGTTATTTTGTCATGACGATTTCGAAATCTTCCAGCAGGCCGTAGTCCCGCTGGTCGTAGTCGCTGCCGGGCAGCTGTTTGGGCACGTTGTTCCAGTGCCACGGGCCTGCGATACCCTTGTCGGCGCTGTAATGAGGGCCGAAGAGGTTTTTAAGGCTGCCCACCACCTGCACTTCGACGCGGTTGCGTCCCTTGCGCAGGTAGGGCGTGAGGTCGAACGCATAGGGCTGCCAGGCGATGATGCCCGCTTTGCGGCCGTTCACGCAGACCCGTGCGAGCGTCCCCTCCCAGGCGTTCAGCCGGAGCGTGTAACCGGCCGCGGGGTCGTCGATGTCGTAGTCCCGGCCGTAGGCCATGTCCCACGAATAGAAGGGGAGCCCCTGCCGTTTCCAGCTTCCCAAGGCCGGTTTCCCGGCGGGTTCGCGGACGATCCATCCCGCCCCGGCCGATTCGAGCACGAAGTCGCCGAAAAGGTAGATGGGGGCTATTTCGGCATAGATGCTCATGGGCGAGACGCTCAGTTCGACGGTGTTCGTCCCCCGCCGCACCAGATTGCCTACGGGGTAGATCCCGAAGCGGCTGTCGAGCAGCGTGTCGGGCGCCGCGGCTTCGACGGGCGTGCCGTTGAACGTCACGTTCCAGATGCCGGGTTGTTCGGCGACCAGCTTCATGCCGCGCGTGTCGAAGTCCCCGGCCACGACGAAGTGGTAGCTTACGCGGATGTCGCCCGTGGTCAGCGTGTCGCGTTCGACGATAGTCTGCCTGTACTGGATGGCCGAGTCCCACGGGTTGCCTGTCCCGTAGCAATGGTTGAAGAGTTTGTTGCACGCCTCGAACGTGTAGAGGTTGCGCTCGGTGCGCCCGTCGACCGTCAGGTCGCAGAAATCGAGGTTGAGGACGTTGTCTTTCAGGCGGGTGACCTCCAGCGGGCCGGCGGGCTCCAGCTTGGTGCTCCCTGCTGGCTGTGTTTCGGTGCCGGATGCCGCCCGGGAGGTACGTGCAAGGGCGCTCCGGCCCGAAGCCGGGGCGAAGAGCAGGAGGCTCCCGGCGGGCGGCAGGCTGAAGTCCGCCCCGACGCTTTTCCCGTCGGCGGTGTGCGGGTAGGGACGCATGTCGCCCGAGACGGCGTCCAGCTCGACCAGCTCCCCGGCCGGGAGGCCGACGCTGCCCGTGGCGGTGTCGCTTAGCGAGGAGTTGACCAGGAACAGGAGCTCCCCGTCCTCGTAGCTGCGCCGCTGGTGGTAGAGGTCGTTGCCCGTGACGTTGCAAAAACGGATCCTGTCGTCCGCGAACGATTCGGCGATCGCCTTACCGTCCAGTGCCGCGTAACGGCGTATCCGGGAGGCGTTGCGGTCGAGGAAATCCGCCAGTTCGGGGCTGGGCCGCCCGTCGACGAGCGTCGGTTTGGCAAAGAGCACCAGTTGCCCGCCCGCCTCGACGAATTGGCGGATGAGGCTGAAAGTCCCGGCGTTGAGGTTCTCGGTCATGGGCGGGATCACGACCTTCGCATAGGCGCGTTTTCCGACGACGAATTTACCGCCCCTGACCGAACCGCGGTCCTTGATGATGTGCTCCGAGCCCAGGTCGTATTCCGCCTGCGCCTTTTCGAGCGTGGTGACGAAACGCTGGAATGCGCTGCCGATCTCCATGCAGCGGGGGTCGTTCATGACATAGGAGTAGTAGAGCCAGATCGTCGTGGTTGGTTCCAGGACGAGGATGTCGTTCATCTGTTCGCCCTGGCTGAGCACGAGTGACAGGCGGGCGAAGTAGTCGTTCAGCACCTTGTAGTCCTCCCACCATGGCGAGAGGCGGGTGAAGACCGGGGGATAGTCGTATTTGCGGGCGCCGGCGATGGTCATGTGCGAGAGGTGCTGGTTCATGAAATTCACGCCCAGCGCATATTCCCAGTCGCCCAGCCGCTTGAAGTCGCGGAACGTCTCGTCCCAGCCCCCGCCGCCGTAGGTTTCGCTCAGCGTGCGTACGCACCCCGTCTGGTTGGCGGCGCTGCGCAGCTCCTTCACGGCGCGGACGTTGCCGAACTGCGCCTGCGGGCTCTGGTCGTTGTACTGGTTGAAGAGCATGTCGATGGCGGGCATCTGGTGCCACGCGTACATGGCCATATTGTCGCCGCCCTGGTACATGCTCGGCCAGTCGTGCTCCCAGTAGTGCCCCGTCCAAAGCATGCCCTTGCGGTCGCAATAGGCCGACATGGGCTTCGCCCAGCGGTCTACGAACATTTGCGTCAGCGTTTCGAGGTAGTTGTGGCGTACCTGTTTCCAGTCGCCCGTTTGCTCGGAGAGCAGGGGCAGCGAAGTTGCCAGGTCGTAGCCCCACTGTTTGCGGAACACTTCGAACAGGTCGGGCGTCCAGCGCACGCCGCCCGAACTGGGAATGCACGGTTCGTCGGAGAAAAGCCCCCTGATGACCGGGCCAAGCTCGTTGCCGAAGGTCTTTTCGTAGCCCGACATGGTGATGTCGAGGAACTTTTCGGTGACGCCCTCGACCAAGAGGTCGACGTACGAGTAACCCCCGTGCCAGCCCGAACGGCCGTAATAGGTCTTTTCGTAAAGGTAGTATTCGCCCGGGACGTCTTTGTAGCGGCCCGTGTCGGCGGTGATGTCGCGGAACGTGCCGCCCTCCTTTTTCAGGCAGAGGAAGTATTTTCCCGCATCGGCCGGGGGCAGTGCGGTTTTGGTGAGCGCGAGCCCCTGGCCCTGGTCGTAGGATTCGGGCATCTGTGCAGGAACATGTCCGCCTGCGAAGCCGCTCGGGTAGGAGTTTTCGTCGTAGATCCAGATGTCGAGCCCCAGTTCTTTCCCCTTTTCCACACTGTATTTATAAAGGTCGAACCATTCGTCGGAGAGGTATTCGGTGACCAGCCCCGGCCGCGGGTGGACGAAGGCGCCGCCGAAGCCCTGCGCCTTGAAGTCGCCCAGCATCCGGTCGATGTCGGCGCGGGTGACCCGCGTGTTCCAGACCCACAGGGGCGCCGGGCGGAATGCCCGCGGGGGATCGGCGAATTCCTTTCGGAGCTTCTCGAATTTCATTTCCCGTTTCTGGGGGGCTGCGGCGTAGCTGGCGAGGCACGATGCCGCCAGGGCGGCCGCCAGCAGGCTTTTGATTGCGGAGGGTTTGGTTTTCATGGTCGTTCCGGATTGTGTTTGCTTTACAAAGGTAAAGGTTATGCGCTTCGGGCGGTAACGAATCCTGATAAACGACTTTTCATTTCTGATAAAGCGTGCGGAGGATGGCGCGGGCGAACCGAGAGGTTCGGGGCGGGATGCGGAGCAGGGAGAGACGGTATGGCCGGGATGCTGCCGGGCCGGGCAGGCGGGATCGTTAGGAACGGGGGACTGTGGAATCGGGGAATCAGAGGGCCGGGGATCCGGCAGAACGGTGGGGGCGCTGAAAGCCGGCGGAAAAAACACGGCGAGCCGGGGACGGGTGCCCCGCACGGCCGGGCAGCGGGTGTGGGGCAGCGGATGCAGGCGGGGTTACCTGCGCGGCAGGATGGCGACGATGCGCGTCCCGCCCGTGTATCCGGAGTCGATGTATATCTCCCCGTGCAGGTGGGTGACGATCAGGCGGCAGAGGTAGAGCCCGAGGCCGTTGCCCTGGCTGAAGGGGTCGAGTTTGGTGAAACGCTCGAAGACATAGCCGTGCTTCTCGGGCGGGATGCCGCAGCCCGTGTCGGCGACGGCGACGAAGACGCGGTCGTCGCCCAGACGGTCGCATTCGAGGCTGATCGTGCCTTCCTGCGTGAATTTATAGGCGTTGCCGAGCAGTGCCGAGATGAGTATCGTCAGGTATTTGTCGCTGGTGTTGAGCGCAATCTCCGCGACCGGGATCGCGCCTTTGTAAACGATGCCAGGCTTGGGGTACCTCACCTTCATGATCCGCAGTTGCGCCTGGCATACGGCGCAGAGGTTCGTATACTGGCACGGCAGCGGCGCGTGCAGGTTTTCGAGGTAGGCCACCTCTAGCATGTCGTCGAACAGGAATCGCAGCTGGCGGCGGTTGTCCCGGATGATTTCGCAGTATTGGGCGCGCGACTCCGGGGTGATCTCCTCGGCGCAGAGCAGCTCGGAGAATCCCATGATGCAGTTGAGCGGCGTACGCACTTCGTGGCAGACCGAGTTGACGAATGCGGCCTTTTTGAGTTCGCTTTCGTGGGCGTGCTTCGTTTGCAGGAGTAACTCCTTCTGCAGTCGCCGGGTACGGCGGTTGCCGACATAGATCGCACCGACGACCGCAGCGATCACCAGCAGTGCCAGCGAAACGTAGGCCAGGGCAGTTTTGTGGTGGTGGGCCGTAAGCAGCGCCGCGTCGAGCGCCATCCGGTCGAGTTCGTACGACTCCTGCTTCTCGCGGATGACTTTGCTCTGTTCGAGCCGCAGCAGCGAATCCCGTACCTTCACGGCACGGGCATAGGCCATGCAGGCCTCGGAGTCGCGGTGCAGCCTGCGGAACATGTCCGCCCGTTCCTTGTAGCAATCCGTGAAGTGCACGCCGGCCACGGGGTGGTGTTCGGCGGTGCGGATCAGCGAATCCGAGAAGGCCAGGGCCCTGGCGTACTCCCCGTGCCCGACGGCATCGAGATAACCTTCGCGGTAGTGGCGCATGCGGGCGAAGTGGAGCCGGTCGGCCTGGTGCGTACGGATGAACCTGCTTTGCAGGAAAAGGTGCATGCCGGGCGTACCCCCGAATTCGTTGTCGCCCTCGGGTTGCAGCGGCTGCGCCGTTGCGGCGCAGAAAACCGCGAGCGCCAGGCATATTGCCGGGAAGAGTATCGGTCGGCGCGTGCTCATGGCTTGGCGGGGATTGTGAAGATGAAACGTGCACCGGCGGTATATGCCTCGTCGAGGGATATGTTGCCCGAGAGGTGCCGGGCGATCAGGCGGCATAAAGCGAGGCTCAGCCCCGGCGTCGCCTTCGAGTCGTCGGAGGGCAGGCCGAAGATGTCGTTGCGTTTTGCGGGCGGGATGCCGCAGCCCGTGTCGGTCACCGTAACCCGAAGTTCGTTGCGGCGCGGGTCTATTTCATAGCGGAGCGTGACGGAGCCTTCCCGGGTGAATTTGCGGGCGTTGTCGAGCAGCGCGCGCACCACGAACGAAAAGTATTTGGCATGCGTGCGGACGGTGGCCGGGTTCTCCGGGGCTTCGATCGTGAAGGCCACCCCGGGATTGCAGCTAAGCCGCGAAGCGGCAAGCAGTTCGGCGCGGCACACCTCGTCGATGTTGGTTTCCTCCAGCCGCAGGGCCTCGGTCAGGCTGTCGAGGTTGGCGGCTTCGAGCATGTTGTCGAGCGCCGAAAGCAGCAGGTCGGCGTTGACGCGGATGGAGTCGCAGCAGGTATTCCGCTCGGCAGCGTCGATGTCCGACAGCATCAGCCGCGAGGCTGCGGTGTCGATGGCGTCGAATGCGGGGCCGATGCCGCGGCAGATCGTGTTTACGAAGACCGATTTCATGTGTTCGCTCTCCTGGGCCTTGCGGCTGTGGCGGAGGATGTCGGCCTTCAGTCTGCGGTTGCGCAGCAGCGACCGCAGGAGGTAGATCCCCGTGCCGGACATCAGCAGCACGATGACCACGATCGAAAGGCTCGTGGCGGCGCGGTTACGGATCAGGGCCCGCGTTTCGGCCAGCTTGCGCTTGTCCAGGTCGTGTTGCCGGCGGATCGTTTCGAGGCGTTCGCGGCGTTCGGCGGTGAGGATCGAATCCTGCACCTGCATCGTGTGCTCGAAGGCCTCGAAAGCCTCCGGGTAACGCTTGGCCTTGGTGAGCAGGATGCTGCGGTCGCGGTAGGCCTGGTAGACCTTGTTGGGCAGCATGCTGAAATAGCCCTTGCCACTTTCGATCAGGCGGATCAGCGAATCGGAATACTGGATGCTTTCGGCATAGGCGCCGGTGTTGGCTTTCCAGAGGTAGCCCATTTCGTAGAGGTAACTTTTGTTGCGCAGCAGGTTTTCCCCTTCGGCCGCGAGCATACGGCTGCGGAACTCGTTGAAGTACCGGGCGGCGTAGTCGTTGCGGCGGATATTGAGCGCACATTGCATCAGCTGCTGGTAAGGCCGCACGTAGCTGTTGTCCTTATAGAGGTAGGGGCGCCGCCCGAGGGTGCTGTCGGCGGAATAGTAGCGGTCGAGCAGTGCGATCTGGTCATTGGTGAGCGCGACCTGTTCGTCGTAGCGGTAGCTTTGGTTGTAGGCGCCGCTCAGCACGTAGTAAATGATGCTGGCGAAGCACCTGCGGATATTGAGGTTCGGCATTTGCTCCGTCAGCTCGTAGGCTTCGCGCCACGTGTCGGTCTGCGGGATATAGGCCCGCCGGTTTCCGCCCTCGTGGTAGCAGAGCGTGAGGTTGGCGTAGCCGCGCAGGAGCAGGCGTTTGGTGCGCTGGTAGATGTTCTCGGGCTCTTCGGGCGGGGTGTTGCTCCAGTCGTAAACCTCATGTGCCAGCCTGAGGTTCTCCGCAAGGTCGTACTGGTGCCCCAGGCGGTAGAACCCGATGCACATTTCGGCATAGGCGTCGGCACCCTCTTCGGGTGTGCCGGGAGTCAGGTCGCGGAGCGCCTGTACGTAATAGCGGAGCGTATCTTCCTTTTCGACATAGATCGAATACCGGCTGAGGATCGGGATGACGGACACCGACATGGCGTAGGTGTCGCGGATGTCCGCCGCTTCGCGGAAAAGCTGGATGGAATAAGGCAGGTTGAGGTGCGTGTCCTCGTTCAGGTCTTTGAGGTTGAGCAGTAACTGCACCCGTTCGCGGGGATCGGACGTATGCGCCAGCCTGCCCTGGAGGCTGTCCGTGACGGAGGACGGCGCGGCCATAAGAGATACGCCTGCGCCGAAGACGACGCAGTATATGCATAAAAGCAGGCGGACAGGGGACATGTGGGTGTAACGCAAAATTGGGACTAAGGTAGTAAAAAAAACGGGCCGGACAAAAAGTCCGGCTCCGTTCTGTGGAAAATTATGCGAGACCTTATGCCTTTTTCAGGCTCATATCCAGATACATTTTCAACTCCCGGGGCATTACCGGCTTGGTAATAAAGCCGTTGCATCCGGCTTCCTCGGCGATGCGGCGATCCGTGTCGAAGGCATAGGCGGTCTGCATGATAACGGGTAATTGGGTGGTATGCCGGCGTATCTCCTTGAGTGCCTCGATACCGTCCATTACAGGCATTTTGATGTCCATCAACACGGCATCGGGATGATGCTCCAATGCATAGTCGACGGCCTCTCTGCCATTTTTCGCCCATAGCAGCTCATACTCTTTTTTGAGTATTATTTCCAGCAATTTGTAATTGCTTTCAACGTCTTCCGCAATAAGTATCAGCGGTTTACGTGCATCTGGATTGTTGTCTGTCATTGTTTTTACAGTTGGGACGAGTGCAAATATAAAAAATTTTTCCGGAAAACAAATAGGATTACCGGCGAATTGTTCCTTCCCAGCAGGCCGTGTTGCCGCAGGCGTCGGTCAGGGTGAGCCGGACGCTGTGGCTTTTGCGGGCCGGGGGTTCCTCGAACAGGTGGATCAGCGTGTCCTGCATCGGGAGACGGTCGCAGGGAACCCATTTGCCGTCGATGAACAGGGTGCACGAGGCGATGCCCGAGAAGTTGTCGCCCACGCGGAAGCGCATGCCCGAAGCGCGTGTGAGGTCTGCCCCTTCGGTGAAGAGCGGGCGGATGCGCGGCGGGATGGTGTCGGCCACGACGAACAGTTCTCCGGTGGTGCGGGTCGTGGCCGTGACGGCACCGTCGGCGTATTTCCCGCCGATGCAGGTAAGGCGCCCCTTGACGTTGCGGGCGGCCAGCACCGTGTGGGGCTGCAGGTTTTCGGGGACGAACGCCCGCACGCTGACCGTCATCGCCCGGTGCAGCGGCGTGGTGACCGGGAGGATGCGGTAGCCGGACGTGAGGACGAGGAGCGTCGAATCGGACGCCGGGGCGGGGCAGCGTTCAGCGCGGCAGAAAACCGGTTCGTAGAGCGCTCCGGCGGGGATGCGTGCCGTGACTTCGCGCCCGAGGCGGACGATGCCCGTCCGCCCGGGGGTGAGCACCGTGGCGGCGCTATCGGCTTCGGCACGGAAACTCTCCGTCCGGCCGAGGATGTCGAATTCCAGCTGCGAGCGGTTGCCGCAGTCGTCCCATGCCTCGATGCGGATGCGGCGGGTCTGTCCCGCTTCGGTGCGGACGATTCCGCGTTCCTCCATGACGGGGTAGAAACAGTCGGGGGATTCGGCCAGTTGCGCCGTGCGGATCACCTCGTTGCGCGAGGTGAGTTGCAGCGGGTAGTAGCTCACGGCGTCGCAGCAGCGCGAATTCGCCTGCTCGAAGCCGTCCATGCGGTATTCGAAAAGGGGCTTGCCGTCGGCCGATAGGGCGAGGCGCCACAGGCCGAAGGTGTTGCCCACGCCGTTGCGGCGGTCGCTGGCCTCGACGACGAAGTAGCCTTTGCGCCCCGCGCCGACGGGCTCTTCGCGCGTCAGGCGGTAGTTGCCCCCGGCGCTGCGGACGACGGCATAGCTCTCCGGGCGGCTGTGCACGGGGACGCCCTGCACGGTGTCGACCTCGATGTAGTGGATCCGCATGATGCGCGGCGGGAGGTCGTCATGGGGGCGGATGATCCC
>NZ_FR893467.1:0-13189 GCF_000435435.1 Alistipes sp. CAG:29
GTTCTACACCACCTCCTCGCCCGCGTTCTATGCGACGCTCGGCGTGGGTGCGGTGCTGATGCTGTTCTTCAATTCGCCGGGCAAGAACCCGCTGCTGAATTTCGGGCTGGGATTGTGGGATACCTATAATAACCTTACGGGTATCCTCTCCGACGTGTTGTCATATATCCGTCTGTTCGCCATCGGCCTCTCGGGCGGTATCCTCGCCACGGTGTTCAATGCGCTTGCCGCCGGGTTCGTGCCCGAAGGTTCGGGCATCATCGTGCGGCTGCTGATCATGATCCCGATTCTGCTGATCGGCCACGGCATCAACCTCTTCATGTCGACCATTTCGTCGTTCGTGCACCCGATGCGTCTGACGTTCGTCGAGTTCTACAAAAACGCGGGCTTCGAAATGTCGATGCGTTCGTTCGAGCCCTTGCAGAAAATAGATAATTCGGAAAACAAATAACAACTAAAACAAATTAAAATTATGGAATCAACAACTGCAATTATTTTGGGCTATCTCGGCGTAGCGCTGATGGTAGGCCTTTCGGGCGTAGCGAGCTGTATCGGTACTTCGATCGCCGGTATGGCATCGGTAGGCGCCATGAAGAAAAACGGAGGGGCTTTCGGTAGCTACATGATCCTGTCGGCTATCCCCGGTTCGCAGGGCCTTTACGGTTTCGTGGGCTACTTCATCATCAAAGGATTCCTTACGGATTCGATGACGTTGTTGCAGGGGGCCGCCATCTTCGGCGCCGGTCTGCTGACGGGTCTGGTCTGCCTCGCTTCGTCATACTACCAGTCGAAGGTGTGTGCCAACGGTATCGCCGCAATCGGCAACGGCCACGACGTGATGGGTAAGACGCTTATCCTCGCGGCATTCCCCGAGTTGTACGCCATCCTTACGGTGGCTGCCGTGTTCCTGATCGCGGGTGCGATCTAAACGGCCGCAGCGGCAAATCGCTCCGCAGGGCGGGACATTCCGGTGTCCCGCCCTGCTTTTTTCAGGGGTGTGGCTTGAATTGTACTTATATTGCATGAATTGATACTTGCCGAAACCCGGAAATGTGTAATTTTGCATTAACTCGAAAGTTCCGGGCAATTGTTTTTCCGTCGGGATGGGACAGTTACAAGTTTTTAAGTGGTATAATTAGGGATTCAGGCTCGGCTGCATCAGTAGCCGGGCTTGAGTTTGTTGGTGGGTTGACGGAAGGGAACGCCGTCTCCGGTCGGGCAGAGATTCCGGCATTGCCGGTAACATTGCCTATGCCTTATCCTGTGGCTCTTCGGGCACTTCGTCGACCTCCTGTTTGATCTGGGAGAGCTTCTCCTTGCGGTATACCTTGGGGGTGCAGCCGTATTTGGCGGCAAAGCACTTGAAGAATGTGCCCCGGTTGACGAACCCCGCCTTGTAAATGATCTCGTCGATGGAGAGCTTGGTCGAGGTGAGCAGCTGCTCGGCCTTGGCCAGCCGGTACTCCTTGATGATGGTGGTCGGGGTCTGGTTCAGGATGCCTTCCAGGCGGCGGTAGAGGTTGCGGATGCTGACACCCATCTCGTCGGCGATGAATTTCGTAGAGATTTCCGTGTTGGAAATGTTGTCGTTGATGATCTTCAGCATCTTGTCGATGAATTCCTTGTCGTCCTGGTGGAGCATCTTGCCGTCGGAGAGTTCGAAGGCGCTGATCGACGATTTGTAATAGTCCTTGAGCGAGCGGTTGCGTTTGAGCAGCTGCTCGGTCACGGCCTTCAGGTATTCGACGTTGAAGGGCAGCGTCAGGCAGATGTCGGCGCCGGATTCTACGCCTTTGATGCGTTCGTCGACCTGCTGTGCCGTCGAGAGCAGAATCACCGGGATATGCGAGGTCAGCTTGCCCTCCTTGATGAACTTGATGAGCGACAGGCAGTCCGATTTCTCCGAGAGCGCATCGCAGATGATGATGTCGGGGTGCATCTGTTTGAGCAGTTCGATCATCGCGTTCAGGCCGTCGGGCATTTTGATATTGTAATCCGGGGCGAACAGCTCAGCCACGAAATTCATGATCTCCGAATCGTCGTTGACCACGAACATCGTCCGGCGGTTTTTGTCGAACGTGAATTCGCGTTGCGTGACGGTCGGCAGCGGCAGCCCGTAGTTCGTGTCGATCGGCACGATGTTGTCGTTCACGGACGTGTTCTCGGCGGTTACTTTCAGCCGCGGCAGCCGCACGGTGAACGTCGTCTGGGCATTGGGGGTGCTTTCGACCGTGATCTGGCCGTGCATGCGGATCACGATGCTGTGGCAGATCGCCAGCCGCAGGTCGCCCTGGAACGAAAGCCCCCGTTCGCTCTTGCGCTCGAAATAATCCAGCACGCGGTAACGGTCGAAAATGGCCTCGATGTCGTCGAGGTTGACCCCGATGCTGTCGTTCGCGGCCGATATGAACAGTTCCCCGTCGTCGTTGCGGATTGTCAGGTTCACCGAACCGTTGTAGGGCGTGTGCTTGAATGCGTTGGACAACAATGTGTTGAGGATCGTCGAAAGTCCTTCTCGGTCGCTCGGCCATGCCAGGTTGCGCTCGATGTCCAGCTTGCAGTGGATGCTGTTCTGCTCGGAATATTCGCTGAAGGTCTCCGCGATTCCCTGGGCGATTTCGGCCACGGGTACCAGCTCGATGTTTTCATTCTCATCGTTTTGCGAGGTGCGGATACCGCGGAACTCGTGGAGCATGTAGATCAGGTCGTGGAGCTTCGACACGTTCTGCCGGATGGTCTGTGCGTATTTGAGGATATAGGAGTCCGATTTACGGTAGGTAATGATCTGCTGGCAGGGCCCCGAGATCATCGTCAGCGGCATGGACAACTCCTGTGTGATGTTCGAGAAAAATCGCATTTTCGATTCGTAGACCTCCTCTTTGCGCCGGCTTTCGAGGCGTTGCAGTTGTTCGGCCTTGCGTTGCCGGTAGCGGAGCAGGTAATAGCGCAGGGTCATGGTGACGGCGGCCAGCGCCAGCAGCATGTAGAGCAGCTTTGCCAGAAATGTGGCGTACCAGGCCGGTTTGAGGCGTATTTCCAGTGAATAGACGGGACTTGTCGCCCCGGTGATGTTATTGCGGTAGCGTACGTCGAGCCGGTAGGTGCCGGGCGGCAGGTCGGCGAAGGACAGCTTCGACGAAGTGCTCGTCCATTGGTCGCTGAACCCGTCCAGCCGCGTGTAATAGGTGTAGTTGCTGCCGTTGACGTAGTCGAGAGCCGATACCGTGATCTCGTAGATGCGCTGCCCGTGCCGCAGCGTCAGCGCGCCCTTGTCGGAGAGCAGGTTGCCGATGTTATGCACCCCGTCGTTGAGGCGCACGTCGCGGAAGAGGATCGGCGGGTTGAACGACTGTTCCTCGAAGCCGGTTTCCTCGACGGTGACCAGCCCGTTGATGCCGCCGAAGAAGAGCAGCCCCGTCTGCGGGTCGGTGAAGTAGGCCCCGTCGCTGTATTCGATGGTGTTCAGGCCGTAGGAATATCCGTAGGTCACCACGTTGCCCGTGTGGGGCGTGTACTGCACCAGTCCTCGGTTGGTGCTCAGCCAGAGGTCGCCCTTGCGGTCGTCGAGGATGCCGTGCACGGTGTTGGTGATGCCCGGGATGAGCGTCGTGTCGCGTGCGACCTGTATCAGTCCGCCGCTCGTGCCGAACCAGAGGCTCTTGTCCTGGGTCTGGTGGATCGTGAAGATGTCGTTGACGATGGCGCTGCGGTTGTGGTCGAATTTGGCGATCTGGTGCGTATTCGTATGCGTGTTGTAGCGTACGGCCCCGCCTCCGCGGTTGCCGAACCACATGATCGAATCGTTCTGCTCGTAGAGGGCGAAGAAGAATTTTTTGACCTCCAGTTCCTCGTTGAAGTGGAGCCGCTTGACCTCGCGGATTTCAGGATGGGTCTGCGATCCGCCGAGCGTGATGCGGAATATACCGCAGCCTACCGAAGCCACCCACAGGGTGTCCGGCGCCGTCTCGCGCAGCGTGTGGATGAACCGCATCTCCTCGGGGACGCCGAGGCGGTGGATCCTTCGGTCGGCATAGGAGTAGTAGTTCAGCCCGTCGCCGTCGGTGCCGATCCACAGCAGGTTGCGGCTGCTTGCGGCGAAAGTGTAGACCGAGTTGTCCAGCAGATCGCTGTTGGCCGTGGTTTTCTGTTCGACATGGGCTGCGTCGAAGGTCTTTCTGTCGTAGAAGTTGGGGATGCGCAATAATCCTTCTCCCTTGGTGCCCACCCACAGGCTGCGTTCGTGGTCGACGTAGAGCGCACGCACGGGCTTCGAAAGGTTGTAGGGCAGGTCGTTGAAGGTGATCGAGCGGAAAGCCACCGCATTGCGCGTGTACTGGTAAAGCCCCTGCCCGTCGGTGCCGATCCATACGATCTCCTGCCGGGCATCGCGCAGCAGCGTCATGGCGCCGCAGGTGATGTTGATGTGCTCCGTGACGTATTTTACGCTGTTTTGGGGGGTGGTTTTCAGACGGACGACGCCGTTGGTGTTGAACGACACGAGGTAATCGTCTCCGTCGCTGATGATGCGGGACACCTGTCCCATGGCGGCCAGCTCCTCGCGCATATCTTTTATATATATGATCTGACGGCTTTTGATGTCGAACTCGTAGAACACTTTGTTCCGGTCGATGAAATAAACCCTGTTCCCTTCGCGGAATGCGAATTCCGGGAGCGAAGGCAGGGCTATCTGCTGTGTTTCGCCGAATCGGATGTCCCCCTGCCCGTCGGCGGGAATTTTCACCGGCATACAGAAAATACCCTTGCGTGAAAAGCTCCACAGGTTGCCCTCGTCGTCGAGCACCATCTCCAGAATGTCGGCATACCGCCCTTGCTGCATCGGCCTTGTGGGGGCGAATTCATGGCGCGTGCGGTCGTAGTAGCTGAATTTGTTGTCCTGTGTGATGACGATCACCTCGTCGCTGCTGCGGGTGACGACCCGGTACATACCCTGGAAACAGGTGTGCGGTTCGACGTGCTTGCTGTCCGGATCGAACAGGTCGAGCCCGTAGTTCGTGCGTATCCAGAAAAGCGAGTCCGTCGTCACGGCGATCTCCTCGATGAGGTTGCCCGACAGTGGGGTATATTCGCCCCAGTCGTTCGGGAAGAGGCGCATGCGTTCGCCGTCCCACATGTTCAGCCCGTCGCACGAACCGACCCAGATGAACCCGTGTTTATCCTGTGCCAGCGAGAGGATGGCATTGTTCGATATACCTTCGCGGCTCGATATCTGCCGCAGGTTGCTGGCTTGTGCCGCTGTGCTGCACAGCAGGTGTATACAGACCAGGTAGATTATTCGTTTCATGGAGGGTTGCGGTTTGTGGAAATTTTATGTTGGTTGTGCAAATTTATGCAATTTTTTTCGTAAAAACAGACTAACCATTGTCATTTTGGGCATGAAAACAGACATATTTCGTATCTTTGTCCCCGGGAAATCCCCTCTGGAGCCTCTGTTTCGGCGGTGGCCGGTGGTAAAAAACGGAATATTTTGTGTTTGGCACGGATGTGTACTATTTCTTCATGGATACGGACTGCCGATCATTCCGGGTTTCCTAATTTTGTTAGCGGAAAACCTAAAAACCTTATTGCCCTATGAAAAAAATCGTACTCCTGTCGCTGTCTGTTTTCGCGGCGTTTTCTCTCTCTGCCCAGCAACCCCGCGACTGGGCGCAGTACGGGCGTTACGAACGGCAGAATGCCGCCCTGGCGGGTGAACCCGTCGAAGTGGTCTTCATGGGTAATTCCATCACGGATAACTGGATCGGGGCCGATCCCGACTTCTTCGCCCGCAACGGCTTCGTCGACCGGGGTATCAGCGGCCAGACGACCGCCGAGATGCTCGCGCGTTTCCGCCGCGACGTCATCGACCTGAACCCGAAGGCCGTGGTGATCCTTGCCGGTATCAACGACATCGCTCAGAACAACGGCGCCATCAAACTCGAAAACGTCTTCGGCAACATCGTCTCGATGTGCGAACTGGCTAAATTCAACGGAATCCGCGTGGTGCTCTGCTCGGTGCTGCCCTGCGACCGGTTTTCGTGGCGTCCCGAGATCAAACCTGCGGCAGCCGTCGCGGAGCTCAATACGATGCTGAAACGGTACGCCGCCGAACATAAGATCCCCTATGTGGATTACCATGCGGCGCTGGACAACGGCTCCGGCGGCCTGGACGCCCGGATCTCCCGAGACGGCTGCCATCCGACCCTGTACGGCTACACGCTCATGGAGCCGATGGTCGTCGAGGGGATCAACAAGGCCCTCCGTACGAAGCAGGCGCGGTATACCACCCCGATACCCAACGAATAACCGATAACAGATAATGAAGAAAACACTCCTCCTCACCGCTGCGACAGTTGCCGCATGTGCTTTTGCCGCCTGTGACCGGACGTCGCCGAGCCAGGCCCGCAACCTCGAGCGTGCCAAGGCTACGCTCGATTCGGTCTATGCCTCGTATGGCGTCGCCGACCGCTGCCTCTTGCGCGAAAACTATCCGTTCAATGCCGATTACAAGGCGGGTTATCTCGCCTCCGAAGACCAGGCGCGTCCGAATCCCTATTCCTACCTGTGGCCCTTCTCGGGAACGCTCTCGGCTGTAAATACGATCCTCGAGGAGGATGCCTCCTATCGCAGCGTGCTCGACGGCCGCGTGCTGCCGGGGTTGGCCGAGTACCTCGACACGACGCGGATGCCGGCGGCTTATGCCTCCTATATCAATACGGCTCCGGCGTCGGATCGTTTCTACGACGACAACGTGTGGCTGGGCATCGACTTCTGCGATATCTACGAGGCTACGGGCGACAAGAAATACCTCGCCCAGGCCGAGATGATCTGGAAATTCATCGAGAGCGGCACGGATGACGTGCTGGGCGGTGGTATCTACTGGTGCGAACAGAAGAAACATTCGAAGAATACCTGCTCCAATGCTCCGGGAACGGTTTATGCGCTGAAACTCTATGCCGCGACGGGCGACGGCCGCTACCTCGAGCAGGGCAAAGGGCTCTATGCCTGGACAAAGGAGCACCTGCTCGACACCGGGGACGGGCTCTATTTCGATAACGTGTCGCTCGACGGCAATATCGGCCGTGCGAAGTTTGCCTACAACAGCGGCCAGATGGTACAGGCGGGGGCGCTGCTTTACAAGGCTACGGGCGATGAAAGCTACCTGAAAGACGCGCAGCGCACGGCCGCCGCATGCTACGACTATTTCTTCGAGGAATTCACGCCCGCGGACGGTGAGGCATTCCGCATCATCCGCAAGGGCAACGTGTGGTTCTCGGCCGTGATGGTGCGCGGGCTCGTCGAACTCTATGGCATCGACGGCAATGCCGCCTATGTCGATGCCGTGCAGCGCAGTCTGGACTATGCCTGGGATCATGCGCGCGACGGGCGCGGGCTGTTCGAAACCGATTTTACGGGCGCGGACAAACAGGCTGAGAAGTGGTTGCTCACGCAGGGTGCCATGGCCGAGATGTACGGCCGCATGTCCGGCGTCGGACTGAAATAAACCGCACAAAACCTGCAACCTGATGAAACGAAAAATCTTCTTCATACTATTGGCCGCGGTATTCGCCGCGGGGATCGCCTTTGCGGAAAAGTTGCCCGTGGCAAAGGCTTTCCGCCCCGAAAAAGAGTTGTATAAAACATTCGCTAATCCCGACGCGCGCCATCGTCCCTATGTGCGCTGGTGGTGGAACGGCGCCCGTGTGAACGAGCAGGAGATCCTGCGCGAGCTGGACGTGATGCACAAGGCCGGGATCGGCGGCGTGGAGATCAACACCATCCAGTTCCCCGACCAGACCGCCGATACGGTAGGCTGTGCCGCGCTGACATGGCTGAGCGACGAGTGGATCCGCATGGTCAACGTGGCTGCCGACGGCTGCCGTGAGCGCGGCATGGTCTGCGACATCATCGTCGGCTCGGGCTGGCCCTTCGGCGCCGAATACCTTGCGCCCGAGGAGCAGGTGCAGATGCTCTATCCCGTTACGGTCGATGTCAAGGGCGGCCGGTTTACCATCGGCCGCGACGAGGTGCTGGGCATGGCCAACGCCCAAGTGGCCAATCCCCGCAGCAACCCGACCAAGGAGCTTCTGTTCATCCGCCTGATGCCCAAGCATGTCGCCCATTTCACCGAGGGCGTTTCGTACGACGAACAGGCCGGCAATGATACCATCACGGTCGATGTCCCCGAGGGCGAACATGTCCTCTACTTTTTCGTGAAGCTGAACGGCTATTCGCGTGTTATCTTGGGGGCTCCGGGCGCCAGCGGGCCCGTGGTGAACCACCTCGACGGTAAGGCCGTGGAGCGTTACCTCGATAAATTTTCCGATGCGATGCATTTCACCCGCGGCAAACTCAAGGGGGAAATCCGCGCGGCGTTCTGCGACAGTTTCGAGCTGGAAGGCAACAACTGGACGCCCGGCATGTTCGCCGAGTTCGAGAAGCGTATGGGTTACTCGCTCTATCCGTTCCTGCCCTATGTGTTCCAGCGTACCGGAGCCATGGGCGAACCCGTCCGTGAGGCTTACGGCTGCAGTTTCTCGCCCGAAGTGACGCGCGACGTGATCGAGCGTGTCCGCCACGATTTCTGGCACGTGCAGATGCAGCTCTTCAAGGAGAACTTCATCGACGTATACAATGCGTGGTGCCATCGCAACGGGCTCAAGTCGCGCATCCAGGCCTACGGCCACCAGCTCCATCCCATCGAAACGTCGATGTATCTCGACATCCCCGAATGCGAATCGTGGATACACGACGGTATCGGCCGGGTGATGGAGCCCAACCAGTACCTTTCGGGACGCGGTTACAGCATGGTCAACAAGTTCGTCGCTTCGGGGGCGTTTCTGGCCAACCGCAACATCGTGAGCTGCGAAGAACAGACCAACGTGGGCAATATCTTCCAGACCACGCTCGAGGAGGTCAAGGTGACGGGCGACCGCAGCAACCTTTCGGGCGTGAACCACTCGGTGCTCCACGGCTTCAATTACAGCCCCCGCCAGAAGGATTTCTTCGGCTGGATACAGTTCGGTACTTATTTCAACGAGAACAATACGTGGTGGCCTTATGTGCGTCCGTGGATGGATTACAAGGCGCGTGTCTCCGCCCTTTTGCAGAACAGCGTCTATCAGGCCGACATCGCCATCCTGCCGCCGCTCGAAGACCTCTGGTCGATCCACGGCATGCAGCGTGACCCCTATCCTGGCGTCACCTATCCCGCCTATGCCAACGACCTCTGGGAGGCCGTCCAGCAGAGCGGCAACGGCTGCGACTATGTCAGCGAGAAGGTCATCTGCCAGTCGTCCGTCGCGGGCGGCCGGCTCCGCTTCGGTTCGCGCAGCTACAAGACCCTGTTGCTGATGGAGGTCGAGAGCCTCGAACCCCGGACCGCTGCGCGCATCGCCGACTTCGTGGCAGCGGGCGGACGTGTGATCGCCATCGGGAAGGTGCCCCACAAGGGGCTCGGCTTCCGCGATGCCGCGGCGAAGGATGCCCGTGTGAAGGCGATCATCGACCGTGTCGTGACGACCTGGCCCGACCGTTTTGTCCGTGTCGATGCCCCGCAGGGGGATATGCTCGGCTGGTACCGCACCTTGCAGGCGGAATACGGCCTGACCCCTTATGCGAAAATCTCCGACCTCGACCGTTTTATGATGATGAACTATTACAAGTCGGGCGACAGGGATATCTATTTCGTCGTCAACTCTTCGATCGAACGTTCCATGCAGACCCGGCTCGAATTTCCCGCCGAGGTAGCTGCCAAGCAGGCCTGGGTCTGGGATGCCGAGACGGGCGTGCGGCATATGCTCGACATGCGGAACGGTACGCTGGAGTTGTGCCTGACGCCTGCCGAGGCGAAATTCATCGTCTTCGAGAAAGACCGCGGCGGCCAAATGCTGCCCGCACCTGCACCCCGCAGCGCGAACCCCATTGCCCTCAACGGCATCTGGGATGTCAGGGCCACGCACCAGGTGGATAAGAGTACCCGGGAATTCTCCCTGACCGACCTCGTGGATCTGCACAGCCTGCCGTTCCCCTGGTTGCAGAGCTTCGCCGGCACCATCGAATACACCCGCACGGTCGATGTCGAAGATCCGGCGGCCTACCATACGCTCGATGCCGGCCTTACGCATAACGGCATCACCGAACTTTTCGTCAACGGCGAGCCTGCGGGCGTGCGCTGGTACGGTGCACGTACGTTCGACGTAGCGGGCAAACTCCGTAAGGGCACGAATGTCCTGACGATCCGTGTTACCACAGTGCTGACCAACTATGCCAAGGCCCGTGCCGCAGATACTCCGACGGCTGCCCGCTGGGAATGGGCGCAGCGGCTCAATAAGGAACTCGGCCTGCGCGGCCCCGTAACCCTGTACTGATAACTTAAAACCCTAATAAAGTAATTCTGTAAACGACTATGAAAAACAAAAACATCTCCCGGGCTTGCCTTGCTGCGGCCCTCGTCATGGCCGGTACGGTTTCGGCACACGCCTCGGCGCTCCGCAGCAGTGCTCCGGAAACCGAAGCCGCGGTTATGATTATGGACAATACGCGTATGGCCAGGCCCAAAGCGAAGATCGTAAAAGAATATGCCCCGACCAACCGTCCGGCCGAGTCCGAGCGTCTGTTCCGCTCCGAGGCCGTCGAGGCCGAGATCGCGCGCATCAAGGGCGTGCTCTCCAATGCCAAGCTGGCCTGGATGTTCGAGAACTGTTTTCCCAACACGCTCGACACGACGGTGCGCTACCGCAAGGATGACAACGGCAGGGACGATACGGTGGTTTATACCGGCGACATCCATGCCATGTGGCTCCGTGACTCGGGTGCGCAGGTGTGGCCCTACCTCCAGCTGGCCAACAAGGACGAGCACCTGCGCAGTATGCTGGCCGGCGTGATCCGCCGCCAGTTCAAGTGCATCGAGCTCGATCCCTATGCCAATGCGTTCCTCGACCCCTACGACCCGAACCCCGACCATCAGTGGATGAGCGACCAGACCCAGATGCGCCCCGAACTGCACGAACGCAAGTGGGAGATCGACTCGCTGTGTTATCCGTTGCGTCTGGCCTATGAATACTGGCTGGTGACGGGCGACGACTCGGTGTTCGACGAACATTGGATGGCGGCCATCAGGAACATACTCAAGACCTTCCGCGAGCAGCAGCGCAAGGAGGGTGTCGGCCCCTATACGTTCATGCGTGTGACCGACCGCCAGCTCGATACGGTCTGCAACATGGGCAAGGGCAATCCGGTGAATCCCGTCGGGCTGATCGCTTCGGTATTCCGTCCCTCGGACGATGCGACGACGTTCCTCTTTCTCGTGCCTTCGAATTTCTTTGCCGTGACTTCGCTGCGCAAGGCTGCCGAAATCCTGACCAAAGTTAACGGACAGGCCGCGCTGGCTGCCGAGTGCACCGAGCTGGCTGCCGAGGTGGAGACGGCACTCAAGAAATACGCTACCTACAACCATCCCGAATACGGAACGATCTACGCCTTCGAGGTCGACGGTTACGGCAACCGTTTCCTGATGGACGACGCCAACGTGCCGAGCCTGCTGGCGATGCCCTACCTGGGCGATATGGACGTGAACGATCCGATCTACCAGAATACCCGCCGCTTCGTGTGGAGCGAGGCGAACCCCTACTTCTTCCGCGGTTCGGCTGGCGAAGGCATCGGCGGCCCGCACGTCGGTTACGACATGGCCTGGCCGATGAGCATCATGATGAAGGCCTTTACCTCGCAGGACGATGCCGAGATCAAGCGCTGCGTAGAGATGCTGATGACCACCGATGCCGGGACGGGCTTCATGCACGAGTCGTTCAATGTGAACGACCCGACGGATTTCACCCGCTCGTGGTTCGCATGGCAGAACACGCTGTTCGGCGAGCTGATCCTCAAGCTGGTGAACGAGGGCAAGGTCGACCTGCTGAACTCGATTACGGTAAAATAACAGGTTCGGTTTTTTTTCAGGAGGGCCGCGGGAATATCGCGGCTCTCCTGTCGTTTTTTTGCTATCTTTGTATCCGACCCAAATTATTATCATTATGAAGAAACGACTTCTGGCATTGTGCTGCGCATTGGCTGTGGCCGGTGCCGCTACGGCCAAGATCGTCGGTGCGACGTCGCCCGGCGGAAACCTCCGCCTGGAAATCGAGGTGGCTGACAAGATCAGTTATACCGTCTGGAGCGGCGCGGACAAAGTCCTCGATGCCTGTACGTTGTCGCTGACCCTGGACGACCGCACGCTGGGCGAGGCTCCCCGTTTGCGCAGCGTGAAACGCTCCTCGGCCGACGAGATGCTCGAACGCCGCAACCCGACGAAGGATGCCGTCGTCCGAAACTGCTATAATGCCGTGCAACTCAGGTTTGCCGGCGACTACGCGGTGGAGTTCCGCCTTTTCGACGACGGCGTGGCCTACCGCTTCGTCACCTCGCTGCCCGGCGAGGTCGAGGTGCTCGGCGAAGAGTGCCGGCTGGGGCTGCCCGCCGGAAGCGAGGCGTGGCTCTCCGAGGTGAACGGGTTCCGTTCGATGTACGAGGAGCCCTACACCCGCGTGGCGATGGCCGAATATACCCCGGCGGATAAGATGAGTTACCTGCCCGTGCTGGTCGGGATGCCGGGGGGCAAGAAGCTCCTGCTGGCTGAGTCCGATGTACGGGACTACCCCTGCATGTTCGTCAGGAGCGACGGACGGGGCGGTTTCGAATCGCTTTTCCCGCGCGTGCCGAAGGAGTACGGCCCCGATGGCGACCGCAGCCTGAAGGTGCTCTCCGAAGAACCCTATATTGCCCGGACGCAGGGGACGCGCACTTTCCCGTGGCGCCTTGCCGTCGTGGCCGGGGAGGATGCCGACCTGATCGAAAACGAGCTGGTGTGGCTGCTGGCCGCCCCCGCTGCCGATACCGACTGGGAGTGGGTGAAGCCCGGACTGGTGAGCTGGGACTGGTGGAACGGCATGCGCCTGTCGGGGGTCGATTTCCGTGCCGGGCGCAATACGGAGTCCTACCGTTACTACATTGACTTCGCAGCCAAATACGGCGTCCCTTATATTATCATGGACGAAGGCTGGTCGGCATCGACGACCGACGTATTCCGTCCCAATCCCGACCTCGACCTGCCCGGCCTGATCGCCTACGGCAAGGAGCGCAACGTGCAGATCGTGCTGTGGCTGACATGGCTCGCCGTCGAGAAGGACATGGAACG